>CALZFY010000040.1:0-22683 GCA_945786935.1 uncultured Lachnoclostridium sp. | reverse complement strand
GAAGTTGCCAACGGTGTTGTTTATATGGAAGCTAACCCGACATACTATAAGGGTGAACCAAAGACAAAATATGTCAATATGATCGAAACAAAAGAAGCTGATATGTTAAATGGTATCAGCACAGGCACCATCGACCTTGCAACACCTTCTTACTCTACAGAAGTTGCTAAACAGATCGCAGAATTAAATGGCGGAGATCCATCCTTTGATGGAAAAGTTATTACAACAAAACTCATTGATTATCCGGGATATGGATACATTGGTATTGCAGCAGAGAACGTAAAGGTCGGAGATGATCCTGCTTCTGCAGAATCCAAAGCTCTTCGTAAAGCAATCGCTACTGTTTTGGCTGCATACCGTGAAGAAGGTATCGACTCTTACTACGGAGATACAGCTTCTATCATCAACTATCCGATTTCCAATACTTCCTGGGCAGCTCCTCAGGTTACAGATGACGGCTATACCGTTGCTTACTCTGTAGATGTAGACGGAAATCCAATCTACACTGCTGATATGAAAGCAGATGAAAAATACGCAGCAGCTTTGGAAGCAGCACTTGGTTACTTCGAAGCAGCAGGCTACACTGTAACAGATGGTAAATTAACAGCAGCTCCGGCTGGTGCAAAACTTGAGTACACTGTAAACATCGGTGCAAACGGTTCCGGTGACCACCCAACCTTCCTCGTTCTGAAGAACGCATCAGATGCTTTTGCAAAGATTGGCTTTACTTTAACAGTGAACGACCTTGCAAATGCATCAGACCTCTATGCTTCTTACCAGACAGGTGTGGCTGAAATGTGGTGTGCTGCATGGAGAGCATCTACTGACCCGGATATGTATCAGTTATATCACAGCGAAGGTTCTACAAACTACTACCAGATCAACGACGAAGATCTTGATACACTGATCATGGATGCACGTCAGTCTACAGAACAGTCTTACCGTAAAGGTCTGTACAAGGCAGCAATGGAAATCATCATGGATTGGGGTGTAGAAATCCCGGTATACCAGCGTTCTGATGCTTACGTTGTATCTACAGAACGTGTGGATGTTACCTCTCTGCCAACAGATATGACTCCATACTGGAACTGGAAGAGTGAAATTGAAAACATTGTAGTAAAATAATAGTATAGAATTATTTTATTCCTTCTAACAGTTAGGGCAGTTTACCGGAAATCTGGCATTTCCGGTAAATTGCTTTGATAAAAAGCTAACAGAACCAGTATTTCATTTAATAGAGAGGAAGAATCACCGCATGCGAAAATACATCCTGAAAAGAATTATGTTGTCAGTTATGATTCTGTTTTGCGCAACGTTCATTATTTATGGACTTTTACGTTGTCTGCCGGCTTCCTATGTGGAAAACATGGCAATGCAGCTTGCAGCAGCACCGGGCGCAAAACCATATGATGAATGGCTGGCTCAGTTAAATGCGGCATACGGTTTGGATAAGGGTATTCTGCCGGGCTATCTTACATGGCTGGCAGATGCAGTTCGGGGAAATTTTGGAGACAGCTGGAAATATACAGTTCCGGTACTTCAGAAGTTTAACGATGTTATCTGGCTGTCATTTACTATGGGTGCCATTGCTTTTGTATTTGAACTACTCATTGCAATTCCACTTGGTGTTATCGCCGCTACAAAACAGTACTCAAAAGCAGATTATGCCATCACTGCAGGTGCACTGGTAGGTATTTCTCTGCCGACCTTCTTTTTTGCAACCATTTTAAAACTGGTCTTTTCCGTAAAATTAGGCTGGTTTGATTTATATGGCCTGGTAGGCCGTAATTATGCCCAGTTAGACACTTTCGGGCAGTTTTTGGACAAGGCAAGTCACCTCGTGTTGCCAATTACAACCTTAGTCATTGTTTCCGTAGGTTCCCTGATGCGATATACACGTACCAATATGCTGGAGGTGTTAAACGCTGACTATATCCGTACAGCAAGAGCGAAGGGATTATCCGAAAAGAAAGTTATCTACCAGCATGCTTTCAGAAACACTTTGATTCCGCTGGTAACGATTGTTGGCGGTTCTTTACCGTCCTTATTCTCCGGTGCTCTGATCACAGAAACACTGTTTTCTATCCCGGGTATCGGTTTTACGTCTTATCATGCAATGGTTATCGGAGATATTCCGTTTTCCATGTTCTATATGACGTTTTTGGCGATTTTGACATTGTCAGGCAACCTTCTTTCCGATATTTTATATGCCGTGGTTGACCCACGAGTACGCATTGCGTAGGAAAGGAGGGTCCTGTTATGAACGATAAAAATTTAGAAACAACAAACACAAATGAAAATGAAACTTATTCCCTCAATGACGACAGACGTGTAAAGGTGCTCTCTCCGGGAGCCCTGGTTATAAAACGTTTCTTCCGTAACCGTCTTGCGGTACTGGGAATGGTGATGCTCATTGCAATGTTTGTATTTTCCTTCATTGGCGGACTGGTCAGCCCCTATACTCAGGATCAGCAGTTCTATCGTTATGAAAATCAGATGAAGGAATATGCAGGAGCAGTAAAAAATAAAGAATTCCGCTATATGTCAGCAGAAGGACAGAAGTTTGACAGTGTTCTGCAGGCAAAATTCCAGCTGGCATACCAGAAAAAAGAAGCTTCCTTTACTTATAAGGATGTAACCTATGATCTGACAGAAGAAGGAGAAGATTTTTATCTGATCTCTTCTAACGGAACAACTCTTGCCATCGCATTCAAGGACATTGTCCATGGAGAAGGCTATGAATTTACCTTTGCTGAAAAATATGCAGCATTAAAAGCATTTAAAGCAGAAGAAACTTCCTTTACAGCCGAAGGTAAGGAATTTACCATTGATGAGGAACACAATATCTTAACCGGTGGACAGGTAGTTGGCTACATCAGCCGTCTGGTAATTTCTCCGGTAGAAAATGGTATTGTATTATCAAGAGATTTTAAAGAAACTATGGAAGCTGCCATCGATGATGGACTTTCAGAAGTACAGTATACAGATGAAGCAGGGGAAGATACCTATAAGATTTCTTACGATGCTACCAGTGAGACCTGGTCCATCAGAAGAGGAAAAGAAACTTATGTCTATGATTCCTATGCTGCTCCAACCAAAGAGCACTGGTTAGGTACAGATGCAAACGGTATGGATATGCTGACCCGTCTCATGTACGGCGGACGTGTATCCTTAGTCATTGGTTTCATCGTTGTATTTATTTCCGTAATTATCGGTGTAACCTTAGGCGGTGTTGCCGGATATTTTGGCAAATGGGTAGATAACCTGATCATGCGTATCGTAGACGTATTTTACTGTATTCCGTCCATGCCGTTGATCATTATCTTAGGTGCGGCCATGGATGCCATGAAGGTGGCGCCGATGACCCGTATGTTCTATCTGATGCTGATCCTTGGATTCCTTGGCTGGCCATCCATCGCCCGTCTGGTGCGTGGACAGATCCTTTCCTTACGTGAACAGGAATTTATGACAGCAGCAGAAGCCTGCGGTATCCGTGTCAGCCGCAGAATTTTCAGACATCTGATTCCAAATGTTATTCCACAGCTCATTGTATCCTGTACCATGAGCCTTGGTTCAACGATCATCATGGAAGCAACCCTTTCCTTCTTAGGAATCGGTGTTAAATTCCCGTTTGCATCCTGGGGTAACATTATCTCAGACGTAAATGATTCTTTTGTAATGACACATTATTGGTTTGTATGGATTCCGGCCGGTATCTGTCTGTTGATCGCCGTGCTTGGATTTAACTTTGTAGGTGACGGTCTGCGTGATGCGTTTGACCCGAAAATGAAACGGTAAGGAGGAAAATATGGCTAAGAAAAAAACAGAGGGCTATCTTTCAGCGAAAGAATCCCGCCAGATTTCAAAACAAAACCGTAAGATCACCAATGAGTTTGAAAAGAAACGTAAGAGAAAAAATGTGCCGGAGTCAGAATATCTGACAAAGATGAAGGACGATAAAAATGCGGTAGAGTTTGACAATCTCCACACCTACTTCTTCACAGATGCAGGTACCGTAAAGAGTGTTGACGGTGTCAGCTTTGAAGTACCGATTGGTAAGACCGTAGGTATCGTAGGCGAATCCGGATGCGGTAAATCTGTCACAAGCTTATCCTTAATGCAGCTTTTACAGAGACCACAGGGACAGGTGGTAGAAGGTGAGATTCGACTGAACCTTGGAGATAAGGCAGTAGATGTTACCAAAATGCCTCAGCAGAAAATGCAGGAGATCCGTGGAAACAGAGTTTCTATGATCTTCCAGGAGCCCATGACAAGCTTAAACCCGGTATTTCGTATCGGAAGACAGATTGAAGAGGTTCTCGAGCTTCACGACGGTGAAGGCAAGAGTAAAGAGGATATCAAAGCACGTACCATTGAACTTCTGGAAATGGTAGGAATTGCAAACAGTGAGGGTGTTTACAAAATGTATCCTCATGAGCTGTCCGGTGGTATGCGCCAGCGTGTTATGATCGCCATTGCTCTGGCATGTAATCCAAAGGTTATTATTGCCGATGAGCCCACCACTGCGCTGGATGTTACGATTCAGGCTCAGATCCTTGACTTACTTCGTCAGTTAAAGGACAAGATCAATTCATCCATTATGCTCATTACCCATGACCTTGGTGTCATTGCGGAAATGGCAGATTATATTGTTGTAATGTATGCCGGAAGAGTTGTGGAAAAAGGTACTGCAGAAGAAATCTTCGAGCATCCTTCTCATCCTTATACCATTGGTCTGATGGCTTCAAAACCGGTAGTCGGTAAAAAGGTTGATAAGCTTTACTCTATTCCGGGTAAGGTTCCAAACCCGGTAGATATGCCAAACTACTGTTACTTTAAAGATCGCTGTGAAATGTGTGTAGAGGGCTGCCAGGGAGCTTATCCTCCGGAAATCAGTCTTTCCGAAACACATAAAGTCAGCTGTTACCGTTACTGCGAAAAGAAAGGGGAAGAATAAGAGACTATGAGTAAAAAAGTATTAGATCCCACATTTGAACCCGTAACCTATGATCCGCAGTATATTCTGATGGTAAATCAGTTAAAGAAATATTTTCCCATCAAAGAGGGAATGCTTGGTACAACTGTAGGACAGGTAAAGGCTGTAGACGGTGTTACCTTTAACTTAAAACGCGGTACTACCATGGGCCTTGTAGGAGAGTCCGGCTGTGGAAAAACAACTACAGGCCGTACCATCTTACGTCTTACCGGAGAAAAGACCGGAGGACAGGTTCTTTTCAATGGTAAGGAAGTCTATGACTTATCCAATAAAGAAATGCGTGCTATGAGAACAAAGATGCAGATCATTTTCCAGGATCCGTTCTCAAGTCTTTCTCCCCGTCTGCCGGTAGGTGAGATTATCGGAGAAGGTGTACGTGAGCACAATCTCGTACCGAAAGCAGAACTTAACGATTATATTGATCAGGTTATGGATGACTGTGGACTTCAGCCGTTCCATAAAGCACGTTATCCTCATGAATTTTCCGGTGGACAGCGTCAGCGTATCTGTATTGCACGTGCCCTGGCTTTAAATCCGGAATTCGTGGTATGTGATGAACCTGTATCTGCACTGGACGTTTCCATTCAGGCACAGATCATCAACCTGTTAAAGGATTTACAGGCACAGCACAATTTAACTTACCTGTTTATTTCCCATGACTTATCAGTCGTAGAGCATATTTCTGATACTGTGGGTGTTATGTATCTTGGAAATCTGGTGGAATACGGTGAAACAGCGGATATATTCAAAAATCCGTTACATCCTTATACAAAGGCTTTATTCTCCGCAATTCCGGTTCCGGATCCAAAGGTGAAAAAGCAGCGTATCGTACTGGAAGGCTCCATCCCTTCACCGGCAAATCCACCGGCAGGATGTAAGTTCCATACCCGTTGTGCACACTGCATGGAACGCTGTAAACATGAGGTACCGGTACAGAAGGAAATCGAGCCGGGACATTATGTAGTTTGTCATTTGTATGACAAATAAGTGGAATCACTCAAGGTCAGCCTCTACAGTGGCTGGCCAGAGTAATTACCAATTATGAAAACGGACAGGAGAGACTATGAATAACCAGGATGATAAAAGGGTTTACGAAGAACCTGATCTGATGGATGAGGAAAATGAAGAACCGAAGCTGGAACTAAGCCGCCAGGAACGTCGATGGATCATCATGGGTGCATTAAAGAGCGCTTTACTGATCGCATCGGTGTACATTATCGGCGGTGCCCTGCTGATCTGGTTTTTGCTGACTGTCTGGAGTTAAGAGCATAAAAAAGTGTTTTGCCATCTGGCAGGGCACTTTTTTTCTTACAGGTTTTTTGAATCATTTTCTTTCACGGGACGCTGGGGCACCTTCCATTCGTGTATCGCAGGCGTCGTCGCCTCCAACTAATTTAAGAACTGCTAATCACTCACGGGAGAGCCCGTTTCGTGAAGCAGTTCTAAGATGGATTTTCCGGCTCCTTGGGCTAAATGCGGTACATAAACGGAAGCTGCCCCGCTGTTCCTTGAAGGAAAAATTGATTCAAAATTTATGTAGAATAAAAGTAACTGTTCAGCAGGCACTATTCCGCGAGGGTTTTCGTAAGAAAATCCCGAGTTTAGCAAGCAAAAATCCATTTGCGAAGCAAATTCTGCATGGATTTTTGCTCGTATCTGGAAGGTACTGAACAGATACGAATAAAAAATGTATACTTTACAAAGAGAATATGATGAATTTTTATTTAGCACCCTTAGAGGGGATTACAGGGTTTGTGTTTCGCAATACTTATGAGAAACACTTTGGTGGAATCAGTAAGTATTTCACACCGTTTATTACCACAAATCAGCATTTCGCATTTCAGAATCGAGATAAAAGGGACATCCTGCCGGAAAATAATGTGGGGTTATATCTGGTGCCCCAGATTCTGACAAACAATGCAGAGCAGTTTGTGGATATGGCAGGGAAGCTTTCGGTCTTTGGGTATCGGGAGATCAATCTAAACCTTGGTTGCCCGTCCAAAACAGTAGTGACCAAGAAAAAAGGATCAGGATTTTTGGCTTATCCGGAGGAATTGGATAGGTTTTTAGATGATATTTTTGAACATAGCCACGAAGTGGAACTATCAATCAAAACGCGAATCGGTATGGAGGATCCGGAGGAGTTTGACAGATTGCTGGAGATTTACAACCAATATCCGCTAAAGGAGCTGATTATTCATCCAAGGCTTCAGATGGATTATTATAAAAATCATCCCAATATGTCTGTGTTTACAAAGGCCATAGAAGCATCAAAGGCTCTACTTTGCTATAACGGAGATCTTTTTACCGTGGAAGAGATTGAAAACTTCCAAAAGAAACATCCGCAGATTGAGAATATCATGCTTGGACGCGGCATTTTAAAAACGCCATCTTTATTGGAAGAATTACAGGGAAAATCACGGAACTACCGGCAGTGGTATGAGTTTTTGAGCGAATTATGCGAAGCCTATGAAGAAGAACTCTCAGGAGACAGAAACGTGATTTTCAAGATGAAGGAGCTGTGGTTTTATCTGTTCCAGTCCCTGCCGGACAATGAAAAGGCGGTCAAAGCTATGCGCAAAGTGAAAGACCTGGCTGAGTATAAGATGTTGGTTCGCAGGATCTTGTACTAACGATAAGATGTCATAAATTTCAGTTGGCGTCTCTTAAAAATAGCGATGAAAAAGGAGACTTTAAAATGAGAGTATTAGAAAACCTGGAGCCAAAATCAGTATTCAGATATTTTGAGAATATCTGCAACATTCCACATGGTTCTGGAAATATGGAAAAAATCAGTGATTTTTGTATAAATTTTGCCAAAGAGCATGGATTAGACTGCTTTCAGGATGATATGAAAAATGTGATCATCATCAAAGAAGCTACACCGGGGTATGAAGAGGAAGAACCGATAATCCTGCAGGGACATCTCGACATGGTGTGTGAGAAACGACCGGATAAAGAGAAGGATTTTCTCACAGAAGGATTAGATCTTTGTACTGACGGGAAACTCATTTGGGCAGACGGAACTACTTTAGGTGGAGATGATGGTATCGCAGTGGCATTCTGTCTGGCGATTCTTGCTGACAAAGATTTAAAACACCCGAGGTTAGAAGTAGTGCTCACAGTGGATGAGGAGACTGGACTTTACGGTGCCGAAGCCATTGATCTATCCATGTTAAAGGGAAAGAAGCTTATTAACATCGACTCAGAGGAAGAAGGCATTTTACTTACCAGCTGTGCAGGAGGCTTAACTTTAAATGTAGAAATACCTGTGGAAAGGGTCGAAGCACAGGGGATGATTTTTGAACTTCGGGTGACAGGACTTCTTGGGGGTCATTCCGGTGTGGAGATCGATAAGGGAAGAGCCAATGCCAATGTGGTTTTAGGACGTGTGCTTCGTGCTTTGGAGAAAGAAATTTCAGTAGATATTATTTCTATGGAAGGCGGGGCTAAGGATAATGCGATTCCAAGACTTTCCACAGCAAACATCCTTGTAAACAAAGAACAGGAAGAAACCTTACAAAGAATCGTAAAGACTCAGGAAGAAATCCTTAGACGGGAGCTTCATGCAAGTGATCCGGAGGTTACTTTGGTGCTGAAGCCTTTGGAAGATGCAATGATGGAAGTCCTTGATGGTACATCCCGTGCAAAGGTCATCCATACCTTAAATAACATCCCCAATGGAATCTTGTCCTACAGTATGGATGTGGAAGGATTGGTAGAAACTTCCCTGAATATGGGGATTATGAACTTAAAAGAACAGAAACTTAAGATATCCTTCGCGGTCAGAAGCTCCATGGAATCCGCAAAATATTACCTCACAGATAAGGTCCGTTTGTTTACCGAAATGCTTGGAGGAACGATTGAAATCAAAGGGGACTATCCGGGATGGGAATATCGCCCCGATTCCCCACTTAGAGATACCTTTGTAAAAGTCTACGAGAGAATGTATGGCAAAAGTCCAAAGATCCAGGCAATTCATGCGGGCCTGGAGTGCGGGATGTTCACAGGAAAGATAAAAGATTTGGACTGCATTTCCTTTGGACCGAATATGAAGAATGTCCATACCTTTGAAGAAACCCTGGAGGTAGAATCCGTAAGGAGAACCTGGGAATATCTTTGCCAGATACTTGCAGAGAAACTTTAATTCTGTTAATATAGACTTCATATGGTAACTGTTCAGAAACCACTATTCCGCAAGGGTTTTCGCTCGTATCTGTGAAGGTACTGAACAGATATTCATATGAAAACAGATTCGGGAGGAGTCCATATGATGGAAAACGAAACAAAATCCAAAAATTTTATTGAACAGTTAATAGATAAGGATCTGGAGGAAGGAGTTTACGAAACAGTTCACACTCGTTTCCCACCGGAACCAAATGGCTACCTGCACATCGGACATGCAAAGTCTATCCTTTTAAACTATGGACTTGCACAGAAATACAACGGAAAATTCAACCTGCGTTTTGATGATACAAATCCTACAAAAGAAAAAACAGAATTTGTGGAATCTATTAAGGCTGATGTGGAATGGCTTGGTGCAGACTATGAGGATCGTCTGTTCTTTGCATCCAACTATTTCCAGCAGATGTATGAAGGTGCAGTAAAGCTCATCAAAAAAGGAAAAGCATTCGTATGTGACTTAAGTGCAGAAGAAATCAGAGAGTACAGAGGTACCTTAACGGAACCGGGGAAAAACAGCCCGTACCGTGACAGAAGTGTGGAGGAGAACCTGCAGCTTTTCGAAAACATGAAAAACGGCATGTATAAAGATGGTGAAAAAGTTCTTCGTGCAAAAATTGACATGGCTTCACCAAATATGAATATGCGAGACCCCGTAATTTACCGTGTGGCACATATGACTCACCATAATACCGGGGATCAGTGGTGCATTTATCCAATGTATGACTATGCTCATCCGGTAGAGGATGCCATTGAAGGTATTACCCATTCTATCTGTACACTGGAATTTGAGGACCACAGGCCATTGTATGACTGGGTAGTAAAAGAACTGGAATACGAAGTACCGCCCCGTCAGATTGAATTTGCAAAAATGTACCTGACCAATGTGGTAACAGGGAAAAGATATATCAAACGTCTTGTAGAAGAAGGTATTGTAGACGGTTGGGATGATCCGCGTCTTGTATCCATCGCAGCACTTCGCCGTCGTGGATTTACACCGGAATCTATTAAAATGTTCGTAGATCTCTGTGGATGCTCCAAGAGCAACAGTTCTGTGGAATATGCCATGTTAGAGTACTGTATCCGTGAGGACCTGAAACTGAAAAAACCACGTTACGCAGCCGTTTTAGATCCAATCAAGCTTATCATTGATAACTATCCGGAAGGACAGGTAGAATATCTGGATGCAGCCAACAACCTGGAAAATGAAGAGCTGGGCAGCAGAAAATTACCATTTTGCCGTGAACTTTATATCGAAAGAGAAGACTTCATGGAAGAACCGCCAAAGAAATATTTCCGTCTGTTCCCGGGCAATGAGGTTCGTCTCATGCATGCATATTTTGTAAAATGCGAAAGCTTTGTAAAGGATGAGACCGGTAAGGTTGTGGAAGTACATTGTACTTATGATCCGGAAACAAAGGCAGGCAGCGGATTTACCGGAAGAAAAGTAAAGGGAACCATTCACTGGGTACCGGCTCCTTTTGCGGTGGAAGCAGAGGTTCGTCTCTATGAAAACATCATTGATGAAGAAAAGGGTGTTTACAATGAGGACGGCAGCCTGAATTTAAATCCAAATTCCCTGCAGGTTGTGGAAAAAGCATATTTAGAGCCTGCATTTAAGGATGCAAAGCCTTATGACAGCTTCCAGTTCGTAAGAAACGGATTTTACTGTGTGGACTGCAAGGATTCCACACCGGAAAAATTAGTATTTAACAGAATCGTCTCCTTAAAGAGTTCGTTTAAGTTACCAAAATAAGAGTTTGATAGAGCGTGTGGAAATCCACACGCTCTTTTAGGAGGAATTTCTATGGAATTGACTTTTCCACTGGATGGAAGGAATAAAAGTCCTTTATATGAACAGATTTATCAGTATATCAGACAGGAAATTTATCATGGAAATCTAAAAGCAGAGGTGAAACTTCCATCCACCAGGGCACTGGCTGAGCATTTGCAGGTGAGCCGAAGTACGGTGGAGCTTGCTTACGAACAGCTTATTTCCGAAGGCTATGTGGAGTCCGTTCCATGGAAGGGCTATTTTGTCAGCGACCTGACAGGAATGTATCATATCGATACAGAAAAAAACAGCAAAGGTGCTGAGGAATGCTCCGAAAAAGTAACCTATCGCTATGATTTTACCCCCAATGGGATCGAACTGGAATATTTTCCCTACGCAACCTGGAAAAAAATCACCAAAAAGGTGCAAAATGAGCAGGAAAATGAAATCTTTCAGCTGGGAGATCCCAAAGGAGAAAAGGTTTTTCGTAAGACCATTGCAGCCTATGTTCATCAGGCCAGAGGGGTCAACTGTGAGCCCGGCCAGGTAATTATAGGGGCAGGAAACGATGCTCTGTTGCTGCTTTTATGGTTTTTAATGGGAAGCAACCATGTGGCAGGCGTGGAAAATCCGGGATATCTTCACGGTTACCGGGTCTTATCAGGAATGTTTGACAAAGTGTGTGCGGTGGAAAGCGACCGTTATGGCATGAAGGTGGAGGATCTAAGGAAAACAGGGGCAGACATTGCCTATGTCATGCCTTCCCATCAGTATCCCTTAGGTTCAGTTATGCCGATCAAAAGAAGGTTAGAACTTTTAGAGTGGGCCTATGAAAAGGAAGAGCGCTATATTATTGAGGACGACTATGACAGTGAATTTCGTTACAAAGGAAAACCAATTCCGGCATTGCAGGGGAACGACCGCCAGGGAAAGGTGATCTATCTTGGAACCTTCAGCCGTGCCATTGCTCCTTCTATCCGTATCAGCTATATGATTTTGCCAAAGAAGTTACTTTCCATTTATGAGAAAAAGGGCAGAGCTATTTCCTCTACGGTATCCCGTTTGGATCAGATGATTTTAAATGAGTTTATTGCCGGCGGTTATATGGAGCGTCATTTGAACAAAATGAGGGGCATTTACAAAATGAAGCATGATACCCTGATGAATGCGTTGAAAGTTTTTCCAAAATCCTGTAGGATAAAAGGAGAGAATGCAGGGGTGCATCTGCTTTTGGAGCTTCCGGGAAACCATGAGGAAAGCTGGTATGTGGAAGAGGCAAAAAAGCGGGGAGTTAAGGTACAGGGACTGGGGAGTGCCTGCTTTGAAAAATACAAAGAAAACCTGCCGGCTACTTTAATTTTAGGATATGCCATTCTAAAAGAAGAGGATATTAAGGCAGCCGTAGAAATTCTCTATCAGCTTTATCATAAATAAGGAATTGTAGTATGAAAATTCAGGCAATGATCAAAAAGATGGCGGCAATGTGCCTTGTGGCACTGTTGTGTCTGACCACTGTTACCGGATGCGGAACGAATACGAAAATTGTGATTACCACAGGACTTTCGGGGAGTCAGATGTTTAAGATCGGTTCTTCTGTCTGTACAAGATCAGAGATTATGGTATATCTGACGACCTTTTATCGTCAATTTGCCAGTGCATATGGAACCGAAATGTGGAACTATGATTTTGGAGGGACATCTCTGGAAGATCATGTTAAGGATATTGTCCTGTCCAAAATGGTACAGATCAAGATCATGAATATGATGGCAGCAGACAGAAAGCTCTCCTTAAGCGAAGAGGAAGAAGAAATGGCCGTGGCTGCCACGGACAAATACTATCAGGCATTGTCAGAAAGCCTAAAGAGAGAGGAAAAGATTACCAGGGAGGTAGTCTTAAAGGTCTATAGAGAATACATGCTGGCTGTCAAGGTTTATCGAAGTATCACCCAGTCGGCAGAGATCGAGATCAGTGATGATGAAGCAAGGACAGTGACAGCACAGGTTCTTTATTTAAAAAACTGGAAGATGAAGAATAATGAGAAGGTTCCCATGAGTGAAACGGAACTGAAAAAGGTGGAAAATACTGCGAGAAAGGTACTTTCCCAGATCAGGGAAGGCGGGGATTTTGAAGAGCTGGCACTGCAGTATAGTGATACGAAACAGATTAGAAACAGCTATGCCAGAGGAAGTGTGGATCCTGCTTTTGAAGAGCTGTTATTTTCTCTTAATACAGGTGAAATCAGTGATGTGGTAGCGTTGGAGGATGGTTATTATATTGTGAAATGTATCAGTACCATGGATTATGAGGCAACCCAGCAAAACAAACTGATGCTTGCCAGAAAGAAAAAAGAAGAGGCTTTTGAACAGGCCTATGAGGAAGTGGCAGTTGATGCACCGGAACAGTTTCAGAAAAAACAGTGGGCAAAGCTTAGATTAAAAGAAGAGATCCACTATACGGATGCTGACTTTTTTGAAATATATCATGAAATGATTAGACAATAAGGGTGATACCATATGAAAGAAAAGATGGAGCGGTTTGCAAAAGGAGAATTTGATGAAGTGCTTCCAAAGGTGGAAATTCCAAAAGAACCACTTCACTGGGAAATGGAACCGGAGAAAGTATTTTCCGGCACATTACGTTTCTCTTCGGAAAATGGTGTGCGTATCAGAGGCTATGTGTTAAGCTCTGACGGAAGCATGAAGATTGCCGTGCCCCAGTTTTATGGGAAAAATGTAAAAATTGAATTTTCTTACAGCAGCAAAAATACGGTGGATGGTGATAAAAGGCGGGGAAAGTTTATCCTCATTACCAATGCCGGTGAATTTCTTGTGCCTTTTGAAGTACAGATTCGAAAACTGACAGGGGAGGAGGAAGACTTCCATGAATGATGCAGTCCGGCTTGAAAAAAGTCTGTTGATTGACTATTTAAAAGAATTTGAAAACTACTGCCTTGGAAAGACAGATCGAAAGTCCTACCTCACCTTGCAGGAGAGAAGGGCTTGTAAGCTATGGGAACTTTGCCCGGATCAGCAGATTTACCATCTGATGCAGGCAGCGGCTTTGATCCGTTGCGGAAAATTGCAGGAGGGGGAAGAGATTCTTAAAAAATATGAGAAAAATCGTGTGTTACAGTTTCGAAACCCGGATTTTCGTGCCTGTTTTCTTTATCTGGCAGGGTGCCTTACCGATGACCGTCTCCAGAGAAAGAACATTGTGCTTCAGCTGCAAAAGCTCTATCAAAAGAATCCCAGGCAGCCTTCCCTTTACTGGTATTTAGTGCATCTGGATGAAAGTTTTGTCAAAAATCCGGAGAAAAAGCTTGCTTTTCTGGAAAAGCAGTGGAAACTTGGCAGCAGGCAGAATCTTTTGTATCTGGAAGCTATCCTGACTTTACAGGAGTATCCTGAAAGTGCCGGAAATATGGATGAGTTTTTCATGCAGTGTTATATCTGGGCTCAGAGAAGAGGTTGTATCACCAAAGAAATGGGGATGCAGATTGCCAAAAATGCCATGAGCCTGAAGCGGTGTGAACCGAAATATGAGTATCTTTTACGGGAATGCTACCGTATTTTTTCTACCAAAGAGCTTTTGGGAGCTTTGTGCAGTCTCTATATCAGAGATGGCCGTATTGATCAGAAGGCAGCAGAGTATTATGCCAAAGGGGTAGAGTTTGAACTGAAGGTCAACAACCTGTATGAATATTACATGATGGCAACGACTGAGCAGAAAAAGAAACTGCTTCCGGAGCAGGTGCTTTTGTATTTTCTTTATCATGATACGCTGACTGCTTCTCAAAAAGTTTATCTTTATAAAAATGTGATCAGTTACGGTGATCCAAAATCGGAAATATACGGAAAATATCAGGAAAAGATTGAAAAATATACAAGGGAAAGCTTGTTGAAAAGACGGATCAGTCCGGAATATGCATATTTGTATGAAAAGCTTCTTTATCCCCAAATCTTTACAGAGGATATGGCTGCGGCCATGGCAGATATCATGTTTCTTAGAAGGATCACCTGCACGGATGTTCGTATCAAAGAGGTGGAGGTATCCTATGAACAGCTGAAATCTCCGAAAAGATTTCCATTAAAGAAGGGGCAGGCGTATATTCCGATTTATGCGCCCTCAGCAGTGATCACGCTGATTGATGAGGTGGGAAATTTATATCGCAATACCATATCCTATCAGCTGGAAAAGCTCTTAGATGAGAAAAAAATGGTGGAGATCTGCAGGCAGTATGTCAAAAATCATCCGGGGCTTCTGTTATATTTGTGCAATAAGAAGGCAGAGGATATTAAGATTACCAAAGAGAATGAGTCGGTTTACCGACAGATTGCAAATACACCGGCTTTCTCAGAAAAGTACAAAGACAATGTGACCCTGAAGCTGTTGGAATATCACTGCACGGAAAAGACTACTCATGAGATTGAAGCACAGTGGTGGGAGAGAAACGGACAGAACATGGACCGGGAGCAGAGAGGGAAGATGATCACCTTTCTGACAAAGTGCGGCAGATTTTCCCAGGCTTTTTCCTGGCTGGAGAGCTATGGAACTGTTTATGTGGCAGCCAATACAATTTTGAAAATCCTGACAGCACTTTCAGATCAGCCGGAGGCGGAGAGTGAAATTTACTATCGGCTTTGTTACGGCTGCTTTTGCAACAGTCAGATGAATTATACAACCCTGAAATATTTATCAGATTCCTTCCTTGGAACCTGTGCCCAGATGACAGAGATCTGGAAACAGGCCAGGGCATTTGGTGTGGATACCTCACAGCTGGAGGAGCGGATCCTGGTGCAGATGATGTTTACAGGGACCAGACTGGATAATCATTTTGATATTTATTTATCTTACAATCAAAGAAATCCAAAGGACTATGTGAAAAAGGCATATCTGACCTATCAGTGCCGGGAAGCTTTCGTAAAGGGAGAAACACTGGATGTGAGATTTTACTTCCTGTTAGAGGAGGAGCTTTTGAAAAATCAAAGCTTCGCTCCGGTATGTATTCTCGCCTATCTGAAATATTTATCAGAATTGCAGGGCATGTCCCTGCGTCAAAAACATGTGGCTACAGTGTATTTAAAGGAGCTCTTATCCAAAGGTCAGTACTATGAATTTATGCAAAGCTTCGGTCAGGTGATTGTGGAGGCCTTGGTTTTAGAGGATCAGCTGTTTATTGAGTATCATGGAGCTTATGATTCAGAAGTGATCTTGCATTATATGATCGACAAAGGAGATGGCGGGGAATTAAAGTACACTGCATGCAGAATATATCCCATGTGCAGTGGTATTTATTCCAAAACATTTACGATGTTTGAAGGGGAAAAGATTCTGTATTTTATTACAGAGAAAAAATCAGACGGAAGTGAGTACTCTACGCCTGCCATGACAAAGGAAAAGGAATCCTGTATTTTAGATTCCGGAACGAGGTACGGAAGGATCAACACGATGCGGCAATACCGGAAGAAACAAATGCAAGAGAAGCTTGCCATGGAAGCACGTCAGTTTCATTATCTGGAAACGGCTGCAGAGGGGCTCTTTATACTGGAGTAGAGGTGAACGATGGTAGTAGGAATTGAACTGGGAAAAGAATATGTGCAGCTTTGCGTGAAGACGGATAACATGAAGGAACCGGAATCTCTTTCAAAGATTGCGGGTGAAGAACATTACCGTATGCCCACAGAGGCGGATCTTGGAAATCAGGAGGAGCTTTTGGAGCTGTTTCGAAGATTGTGGAAGCTTTTGTTACCTTACGGAAATAAGGATTCGTTGGAGCATTTGGTATACTGCCTTGAAGAAAATACGGCTTGTATGCGCGAAAAGCTTCAGAACATTGCAAAAATCTATAATATCCCGGCAGAAAAGATTTCATTTATGGGTAAGGAAGAGTGCTTTGCTTCCTATGTGATTCATCAGACCGGTGAATTGCTCGCATATAATGCCCTGCTGATTGAAAATCATCAGGGGGAGAAGTCAAAATATTTACTTCACAGACATTCTAAAACAGTACCTGCGGTGTTGGAGGTGAAGTCTGTGAGTGACAAATCTCTGGAAGGGGTTTTTGCAGAGCATGGCATTTCTTCTGTGTTTCTTGTAGGAGATGATTTTGAAGAGGCATGGATGGGGCAGTATCTGAAAGTATTAAAGACCGGAAAGCGCATTTTTATGGGAAAAAATCTGTTTGTTAAGGGAGCCTGCTATCTTGCCTGGGATATAAAAGAACAAAAGGAGCTCTTTTTTTATCTGGGACAGGAAAAGGTGAAATATCATATCATGCTGCAAACCGGGCAGGAGGGACCGGAGAGGTATACGGCAGTGATTCCGGGGGGAAGAAACTGGTATGATTCCCGTGAAGAAATGGATGTCATCCTTATGGAAGATAATGCCCTGGAATTCGCACTGGTTCCGGTCAATGGCAGGGAAAAAAAGACAGTGGTGGTGGAATTAAAGGATCTGCCCGTACGTCCGCCAAAGACCACAAGACTGCATCTTAGGGTGGAGTTTACGGATGCAGCCCATGCACGCCTGGAGGTTGTGGATCTTGGATTTGGGGAATTGTTTCCAAAGTCTGATATGGTCTATGAAGGAGAGTTATCATGGGAGCAGTAAAAAAATGTATTTATCCGATAGCAAAAAATCCTTTCTATCTGGAAAATGCAGGGATTTTTGTTTATTCCATCGAAGAGCTTGCCTATGTGCTCTATGAAAACATTTATCTGGTGGATGAAGAGTTTTTGGGAGAAGAGCTTTGCCTGTGGATGCAAAAGGAGCTTGGACTGACACATTTAAGCGAAAAGCTTCGGGCAGGATGGAAGGGCGAAAGCCATGTTTACAATCAGGTCATGCTGATCTTACAGACTTCCGGGCAGTATTCAGAAAAAGAAATGCAGCAGCTCTCGGAGAAAATCAAAGAGATCTCTTCCCTTAAGACACAGGAGAGAATGAAATACAAAGCAGATGAACTGGCAAAAAACGGAGGACTATGGGGAGCAATCGCGGAATATGAAAAAATCTTAAGTATCCGTCAAAGCAGTCGTCTGGAACCGGAGTTTTATGCCAATGTGTGGAATAACCTTGGATACTGTTACGGAAAACAGTTTCTGTTTGAAAAGGCGGCTGTATGCTATGAAAATGCCTGGCAGTTTCATAAATCGGACCGATACAAAGAAAGAGCTCATTATGCCAGAAGGCTGTCACAGTATGGTCAGCAGGAATCGGAAGAGGTTCAGGAGACAAACCTGTCCGATGAGTTTTTAAAAGACGGGGAGAAGGTCTTAAAAGAGCTGGAGAAGAAGTGCTTTGAGGAGCTTACGGAACAGGATATCGAACAGCTTTTGAAGGAACAGGAAATAAAATATAAGAAATAAAGTGTTGACTTCCCCATTCTTCTGTGCTATCTTAATAAAAACGTCAGTGCTTTACTATGGTAGAGTAAAAAAGAGATAAAGTAACGGAGGAATCTTATTATGAAAAAAATGATGGCATTATTGCTGGCAGGCTGTATGATGGCAGCAATGGTAGCAGGATGTGGAAGCAAAAAGGAGGAAGCACCTGCAGAACCTGCGGCTACAGAAGCAGAAACCGATGCACAGGCAGCAGAAAGCGATCTTGAATATGTGAAAAACAAAGGAACACTGGTTGTTGGTATTACGGATTTTGCACCAATGGACTACAAGGATGAATCAGGCGAATGGATTGGCTTTGATGCAGATATGGCAAAAGGCTTTGCTGAAAAACTTGGTGTAGATGTTGAATTTGTAGAAATTGACTGGGATAATAAAATTCTGGAGCTTGATGGAAAAACCATCGACTGTGTATGGAATGGTATGACATTGACTGCAGAAGTAAAAGCAGCTATGGAATGTTCCAATGCTTACTGCAATAATGCACAGATCGTCATCGTACCAAAGGACAAAGCAGAGGATTATCAGACAGTAGAAAGTCTGGAAGGACTGACCTTTGCAGTAGAAGCAGGAAGTGCCGGCGAAGCAGAAGTAGCAGCGTTAGGACTTGATTATACACCGGTAAAAGCTCAGTCAGATGCTTTGATGGAAGTAGCAGCAGGAACCTCTGATGCAGCAGTGATCGACTCCTTAATGGCAGCAGCCATGGTTGGTGAA
Organism: uncultured Lachnoclostridium sp.; assembly: GCA_945786935.1. Taxonomy (GTDB): domain Bacteria; phylum Bacillota; class Clostridia; order Lachnospirales; family Lachnospiraceae; genus HGM12587. The sequence goes on along the minus strand of CALZFY010000040.1, from coordinate 3,611 downwards.
GGCACAGGATATGCAGATCTTACCTATACGGTTGGACTCAACAGCGAAGAATACGGCGTTGGTTTCCGTAAAGGTTCTGATCTGGCAGCAGAGCTGAACGCTTACTTTGTAGAAGCTTATGCAGCAGGCACCATGCAGGAATGTGCAGCAACCTACGGTGTGGATGCAGCACTTGTATCACAGTAGGCAATACGAAGTCATTGGAATTTATGGAATTACATAGAGGGCGGGATTCCGCCCTCTCTTTTAGCGTACTGAGTATATTTATCTGAAAACCAGTACATCGTTCGTAAAGTAACTAAAGATGTACTGGTAACAGATATAGAAGAAACGGAAGGTAGGATATACAGAAAATGGAAATGATTCTAGAGCAGATGCCCATCGTAATCCCGGCATTGAATGCAGGTTTTTTGCAAACCCTGAAATTATTTGCAGTCACTTTGATGGGAGCGCTCCCTTTGGGACTTCTGATCGCTTTTGGAGCAATGTCAAAGTTCAAACCATTAAGCCTTTTTACAAAGCTGATCATCTGGATTGTAAGAGGAACACCTTTGATGATCCAGCTTCTTATCATCTATTTTTTCCCCGGACTGGTTCTTAAAAATCCCATCTGGGGCAGTGGTGAAAGCGGCAGGTTTTTAGCTGCATCGGTCGCATTTATCTTTAATTATGCCTGCTATTTTGCTGAAATTTACCGTGGAGGTATTCAAAGTGTTCCGGCAGGTCAGGAAGAGGCCGGTCTTGTCCTTGGTATGACCAGGACCCAGATTTTCTTTAAGATCAAATTTCTTCAGATGGTGAAAAGAATTGTGCCGCCCATTGCAAATGAGATCATTACCCTTGTAAAAGATACTTCCCTGTCCCGTATCATTGCGCTGCAGGAAGTTATATGGGCAGGTCAGGCATTTATGAAGGGCAGCATGGGAATTGCAGGTCAGATCTGGCCGCTGTTCTTCACAGCCATTTATTACCTGGTATTTAGCGGTATTCTGACAGTGCTTTTGGGCAAATTGGAGCAGAAACTGGATTATTTCAGATAAGGAGGAGAAGAAATGTCAATTTTACAGGTAGAACATATCAGCAAATCCTTTGGAAATACAGAGGTTTTAAGGGATGTCAGCTTTTCTTTGGAAAAAGGAGAGGTGGTATCTATCATCGGATCTTCCGGAAGCGGAAAGACGACACTGCTTCGGTGCCTGAATTTTCTGGAAACACCGGATCAGGGGGTGATCAGGGTATCAGATCAGGTACTTTTGGATACGAATAACCCGGAGACCTTAAAAGACTCGGAAATCCGGAAAAAGAGACTTCATTTTGGTCTTGTATTTCAGAATTTTAATCTGTTTCCACAGTATACGGCATTGGAAAATGTGATGCTGGCAAAAGAACTTCTGGCAAAGGAGCAGCCGGATTATAAGGCAAGAAAAAAAGAGATCCATGAGGAAATCAAAACCCTGGCAGAAGAGCTTTTAAAGCAGATGGGCCTGGCAGACCGGATGAATAATTATCCCCATCAGCTCTCCGGAGGACAGTGCCAGAGAGTTGCAATTGCAAGAGCACTGGCTTTAAAGCCGGATATATTATGTTTTGATGAGCCTACTTCTGCCCTGGATCCGGAACTTACGGGGGAAGTGCTTAGAGTCATTAAGGAACTGGCAGACCAGCATACAACGATGATCATTGTTACCCATGAAATGGCATTTGCCAGAGATGTGGCAAACAAGGTAGTGTTTATGGACGGTGGTATCATCGTAGAGCAGGGAGATCCAAAGGAAGTGTTTGGAAACCCGAAAGAAGAGCGTACAAAACAGTTCCTGTCCAGATTTACACAGGGCTAAAGCATGGAGAAAATGAAATGTACAGAGAAGTCGCAAAATTGATTTTATACAGAGATCTTGGTAAGGACAGCATTTTAAGAAAGCTTTCCGGAATTTTCGAGGATTTTGAAGCCGGCACAGAGAGTAAGGCAAGTCTGACCACCAGAATTTATGAACAGATGAAGGCACTGCTGGATACTGCCACAGTTTATGGATTTGATAAAAATTTGTGGCACAACTATCTGACCTTTATCCTTTTGACCAATGAAAACTCTTTTTCCATGACCAGTGAAAAGGTGGGGGCAAATGACGGTACGGTCAATCATTTTGCCAAAGCAGATTTCAAGGTATTTAAGGCGCTGTTTGACTTTGATTTTTCCAAAATTGAACAGGAGCTTGGCATTGACTGCTTTACCACTGTCTGCAATTACAAAGCCATTGTAAAAAAAGAGCGGATGTATAACAAAAATGTCAGTGAAAAGGTACAGACCGTCAGTGAAAAGATCGAACAGGCCAGGGATGAAAATGAGATTTTTGACATTGTGACCGATTTTTATAAAGCCTACGGTGTTGGGATGTTCGGGTTAAATAAAGCCTTTCGTATCAAGAGCATTCCGGGTGGTGTGGAATTTTTACCCATCAATAATACAGAAAAGGTCATGCTGTCTGATCTGGTAGGCTACGAGATCCAGAAACAGAAACTCATTGAAAATACAGAGGCCTTTGTGGAAGGCAGAGCTGCCAACAATGTACTTCTCTTTGGTGACAGCGGCACGGGAAAATCTACCAGTATTAAGGCAATTTTGAATGAATATTATGACCGGGGACTTCGAATGATTGAAATTTACAAGCATCAGTTCCAGGATCTTTCCAACATCATTGCCCAGATTAAAAACCGGAATTACCGTTTTATCATCTATATGGATGACCTTTCCTTTGAAGAATTTGAAATCGAGTATAAATTCCTGAAAGCAGTCATTGAAGGCGGCATGGAGACAAAGCCTGATAATGTGCTGATTTATGCAACCTCCAATCGCCGTCATCTGATCCGTGAAACCTGGAGTGACCGCAGCGATATGTCTCAGGATGAGCTGCATCGCTCCGATACCATGCAGGAGAAACTGTCTTTGGTGGCAAGATTCGGCGTGACCATCAATTATTCCAAGCCTACGAAGAAGGAATTTAACAATATCGTGGTGGAACTGGCAAAACGTTATCCGGAGATCAAACTGACAAAAGAAGAGCTGGAAGCCCAGGCAAATATGTGGGAGATGAGTCACGGAGGTATTTCCGGACGTACAGCCCAGCAGTTTATCAATTATCTGGCAGGAAAAGGAGCTTTGGATGAATAATCAGTTAAAAATCGGTTCTCATGTAGGTATGAGCGGCAAAAAAATGATGCTTGGTTCCATAGAGGAAGCATTGTCCTATGAGGCCAATACCTTTATGATCTATACCGGTGCACCTCAGAATACCAAAAGAAGAGATTTGTCGGAATTAAATATTGATGCTGCCAGAAAGCTGATGGCAGAAAAAGGAATCGAAGAATTTATCGTCCATGCACCTTATATCATCAACCTTGGAAATACAGTGAAGCCGGAAACCTATGAACTGGCAGTGGAATTTCTCGCTCTGGAGCTTGAAAGAACCGTGGCCATGGGAAGCCATGTGCTGGTGCTTCATCCGGGAGCCCATGTGGGTGCCGGTCTGGAAGCAGGGGTAGCATCCATCGTAAAGGGCATCAACGAGGTTTTGACAAAGGACACTTCCTGTTATATTGCACTGGAAACTATG
>CALZFY010000039.1:0-23048 GCA_945786935.1 uncultured Lachnoclostridium sp. | reverse complement strand
ATACAGTGTCAGTACACTTCTTGCCAGGGCATTCATCATATCCTTGCTGGGGGCTTTCATAATAATGTCACGGACAAAATGGGTAGGCAGGGAACGAAATTCCCCAAGCATCTGTTTGAAATTCTGAAGTTCTTCCTTTGACGGAAGGTTTCCAAAAAGTAAAAGGTAGGCAACTTCCTCAAATCCGAAGCGGTTCTCCTTCTCAAATCCGCTGACAAGATCCTGGATCTTATATCCCCGGTAGTAGAGACGTCCCTCACAGGGAATCATATCATTGTCCTCAATGGTGTAGGAGATGATCTCGGAAATGTCGGTAAGTCCTGCAAGGACACCTTTACCATTTAAATCTCGAAGCCCGCGTTTTACCTCATATTTGGTATAAAGCTCCGGGTCGATCTTATTGTTTTCCTGTGTTAATTTGGAGAGCTTTAAAAGTTCCGGTGTGATTTCGGAATAGCTGTGATTTTGCATCGGAGTTCTCCTTTCTTTCATTTCATCTTTTTCGATATTCACTTATCATAGCATAAAAACCATATAAAATGGAAGAAAAATGAAAAAGTTTAGAAAATGCATAAAAAATTTAGTATTTTACTTGTCAAATTTAGGAAAAGAGACGTTGATTTTTTTTTAACAATGTGAGATAATAAGCACGAATTTTGAATATAGGAGGAAAAAATATGTCTACAAAAGCTTATTATCCGATTTCCGAAATTGGTGCCGGAAAACCAGGTTTTTCCAGAACCCGTTCTATCATCGAAGCGGCATTTTACGGAAATAACGTTGTCAAAGTTAACACCTTAAAAGAAGCATATGAATTAGCTAAAAACTCACCGGGAACTATCGTTACAGATATGCCTGTTAAAGATGGCGAAACATTTGGTCTTGAAAAAGATGCAAAAGTTTTATTATTTAACGATGGTGCAGTAACAGGACGTTACGCAGCAGCTCGTCGTATCAAAGGCGAACCGGGTGTAGATGAAGCAAAGCTTGATAAAGTAGTTATGGACGCTGTTTATGAAGCACGTTGGAAAACCATGTATCATGCAGAATGTTTCGTAGGTCTTGATCCGGAATTCATGGTAAAAGCACACCTTCTCATTCCGGAAGGAGAAGAAAACATCCTTTACAACTGGATGATCAACTTCCAGTATATGTCAGATGAATATGTAAAAATGTACAAAAAATCCAAACCAATCGGCGATGGAAAAGAACCGGATATTTACATCTTCTCTGATCCACAGTGGGCACCACATGATGTACCGGACGTTGATTACAGCTGCTTAAGCGACCCATTAACACTTTGCTATTTTGATACAAACCAGAACTGTGCTGCAATCCTTGGTATGAGATACTTCGGAGAACACAAAAAAGGTACTTTAACCATGGCTTGGGCATTAGCAAACAGAAATGGTTACGCAGCTTGCCACGGCGGACAGAAAGAATACACATTAGCAGACGGATCTAAATTCGTTGCTTCCGTATACGGATTATCAGGATCAGGTAAATCCACATTAACACATGCAAAACATGGTGGAAAATACCCAATCACTGTATTACATGATGATGCATTCATCATCAACACAGATACATGCTCTTCTGTAGCTTTAGAGCCTTCATATTTTGATAAGACAGCAGACTACCCAACAGGATGCCCGGATAATGAATACTTATTATCTGCACAGAACTGCTCTGCTACCTTAGATGAAAACGGAAAAATTCAGTTAGTAACAGAAGATATCAGAAATGGTAACGGACGTGCGATCAAATCTAAATTATGGTCTCCAAACCGTGTAGATAAGATCGATGCTCCGGTTAATGCAATCTTCTGGATCATGAAGGATTCTACCATTCCACCGGTAATCAAGTTAAAAGGTGCTGCTTTAGCATCTGTTATGGGTGCAACACTGGCTACAAAGACTTCTACAGCAGAACGTGTTGCTGCAGGTACAGACCTGAATGCTCTTCGTATCGTACCTTACGCTAACCCATTCAGAACTTACCCACTGGTAAATGACTACGAAAAATTCAAAAAATTAGTAGAAGAAAAGAACGTAGACTGCTACATCGTTAATACAGGCGACTTCATGGGTACAAAATGTAAACCGGCTGATACTTTAGGAATTCTTGAAACAATCGTTGAAGGAAAAGCTAAATTCGAACAGTGGGGACCATTTGAAGACGTAGAAATCATGTATGACTGGTCTGGAAAAACAGCAGACTTCACACCTGATTTAAATGATGCAGATTACAGAGCTGCATTAAAGGCTGCTATGCAGAACCGTGTTGACGCTGTGAAAGGCTTCGCAGAAAAGAAAGAAGGATATGATAAACTTCCGGATGAAGCACTTGCAGCTGTTCAGAAATTAGTGGATGCTTTAAACTAATTTGAATTATATTTTAACTGTTCAGAGCCAAGCAAAATTTCATAAAACAGGCGCAAAATGCTTGCATTTTTTAGACTGTTTTTGAAATTTTATTTGGCGGGTACGCCACACCGACGAAATGCAAAGCATTTTGGAGGTTGGCTCTGAACAGTTATTTTTATTGTCTGGAAAAAATTCACAACATTTTATGTTGCTAAAAAGATGTGAATGGGTTATAATAAGCTCAACCTGAAATGCAGATGAAGCTTCTACCATTTTGAACCTACATCTACGTTTACGGGATTCCTATATCGCAGGTTGGATGCCAGGCCTCCGTATGCAGTGGAAGGCAGAAGATCTGTTGCGGTTGCCCACCTAGCTTTTGCTAGGCGTCAAAAGTAGGAGTTGCATTTTGGGTCTCATACCAAAGATAAAGGGAGATGTGTTTCACATCTCCCATTTTTATTATAATCTATCACAAGGAGTCAACAGATGAGATTTAGAAGGTTATCCGTAAAGCATAAGATGTATTTGCTGCTTTTGGGACTGCTGATCATAGTTTTTTTGATATTGACCGGAAGATTATTTCAAAAAAGCAGACAAAATGCAGAGCAAACGCCTGTTGCTAATGAGGAGCTTCTGATTTTGGGAATTGCAGGGTCTTTGGAAGGACTGGAGTCCGGAGAAGTTTATACGGACAAGGGAATCTATTCCTATGAAGGAGAGACAGATCTTACTCCTTATTTGTACCAGAGTGTACAGGCTGTGACAGAGGAGGACAAAATTTTACATATTAAAAATCTTCTCCAACGGGAGGTGACCCTGGAAAACTGTTTGATCACGGAAAATGAAAAGGATACGGTGACTGTTTTTTCCCAGGGGTTTTCCATTGCCCTTCCCTGTCAAAATCTTCAGGCTGAGTTTACGGATGAAATTGCAGATGTGACGCTTACCAATGGAACGGTGACGAAATTATCGGTAAAAAAGGAGGCAATCTCAGGAAAGATTCTTTCTATCCGTGGAGAAAGTCTGGAGGTGGCGGGCTATGGGCTGGTACCGGTTTCTTCCTCCTTTCGGTTTTATAAAACCTATGGGGATTATGAGGAAAAATCAGTTTACGGTCTCCTTGTAGGTTATGAGCAGCCAAGACTTGTGGTGGCAGAGGGAGAAATCTGTGCGGCCATTTTACCGCAGCCTGTTCGTATAGAGAGAATCCGTGTTTTACTAAAGACCACGGATTTTGCACACATCATCCATCAGAGTGTGACGCTGAAAGTTCACGGAGCTTACGAAATGAGCTATGGGAAGAATATCGTTTCTGTGGAGGATGGAGAGGAACTTAAATTTAATAAAAACAGCGAAGCATTGATGGAAGACAGAGTCATTCTGACCCCGAAGGATCAGGATGCCCGATTGGAAATTACCAGCATTGAAAGAAGCTATGGAACTCCGTCCTATGCAGGAAGTCTGGAGCTTGTAAAGGATCCCGCAGGTGTGGTTGTGATCAACGATATTGATCTGGAAACTTATCTCTACAGTGTGGTTCCAAGTGAAATGCCGGCAAGCTATGGGGCAGAGGCTCTGAAAGCCCAGGCAGTCTGTGCCAGGAGCTATGCGTATGGGCAGATTTTATTAAATGCATATGCATCCTATGGTGCCCATGTGGACGACAGTGTCTCCTATCAGGTGTATAATAACCTGCCTACCGATGAGAGGGTGGTACAGGCGGTGAATGAAACGGCAGGTCAGGTCTTAACATTTGGCGAGGAAGTAGCCAACACCTATTATTTTTCTACTTCCTGCGGATATACCACCAATGAGACCATCTGGAAAAATGGAACACTGGAAAACAGCTATATTTCCGGAAAACTGTTAAATGATTCTATGGAAAAACTGGATCTTACTAAGGAGAAAAACTTCCGGGAGTTTATTTTAAAGGAGGATTACGATACCTATGACAGCGGGGAGAGCTGGTATCGGTGGGATTTGACGGTACCGGTGGAGCAGCTTACGGAAAATGTATCTGAGATTGAAAACATTGGAAAGGTGAAGGACATAGAGGTCACCAAAAGAAATGAGGGCGGTGTTGTTCAATGTGTTGTGATCACCGGAGAAAAAGGAGAACTGGAGCTTCAATATGAGCATGCCATCCGGCTGGCCCTAAACGGAAAAGGCCAGACCATTCACCGGACCTATGGCAAAGATGCAGTGGGAGGAAATATGCTTCCCAGTGGGTTCTTTGTCATCGACAGGGTAGAGGAAGATGGAACATTAACAGGATTTCGATTCCGGGGTGGCGGCTTTGGCCATGGAGCCGGAATGAGTCAGAATGGAGCAAACCATATGGCTGAAGCAGGAAAGAGCTATGAAGAGATCCTGAATCTCTTTTACGAAGGTACAGAACTGTCTGAAATTTAGGTGAAAACAATTGCAGGTTCTGCAGGCCGTGTTTAAAGCTGATGTTGGAGAAGATGCTCCGATGTCTTGTCAGAAGATGGAAGATGTGATACGATAAACAAATCTTTTTGAAAGGATGTGTTTTGTTACTGGAGCAAATAAGCAGTAACTAAAGATTTGAATATGAAAAAGATGATTGAAAAAATACAGATCATTTTAGATACCATTGAGGAACATCGGGTCAATGCGGCAGCAGCCCACGCAGCCTTTTTTATCATATTGTCTTTCATTCCCTGCATTATCCTGTTTTTCTCTTTGCTTCAGTTTACCAGCATCGAGAAAGTGGATGTACTTGTTCTGGTACAGAACATTGTGCCAAGAAATATGCTTACCTTTATTACCGGTATTATTGGAGAGGCGTATCATAAGACTGCCACAACAGTTTCCATTTCTGCATTGGCTACTTTGTGGTCAGCGGGAAGAGGCATGATGGCTCTGACTCAGGGTCTTCAATGGATTTCGGGAATCAGGGAGACGAGAAATTATTTTGCCGTGAGGATCCGGGCAACCCTTTATACCATTGTATTTTTACTGTCCATCATTGTATTTTTGCTGCTTGGTGTATTTGGGAAAGCCCTGTTAAACATGATGATGGTAAAGTTTCCTGTGACAGCCTATGTGGCTTCCAGGATCATGGATGTGCGTAACATTTTTCTTTTCCTGTATGCAATGGTGATCTTTTCCCTGATCTATCGGTTTATGCCGGGAAATCATATGAGGATCATTTACCATATGCCGGGAGCATTTCTTACCTCTATAGGCTGGATGCTCTTTTCCTATGTGTTTGCCATGTACATTGAAACCTTCAGTGGCTTTGCCAACATGTATGGAAGCTTAACGACCATTGTTTTTTTAATGCTCTGGCTGTATTTTGGCATGTATATCACATTGCTTGGAGCAGAATTTAACCAATTATTGGCCGCAAGACGGGAAATTGCTTGACATATTTTTTTTCTGTTGTTAGAATAGTGGGCAGTGATAAATGCTTTGATCGTGCACAGTAGCGTTTTGGATTCTAACAGAGAGAATGGGTCATCGGCTGGAAGCCCGTTTTAGTTCAGCAAAATCAGCGAAATTCACACGGGAGCAGCTTTTCTGAACATGAATTAGGAAAAGACGGGTCGTGACCGTTATGACACAGGATAAGAGTCCGGATGGAATATCCGGAAATCAGGGTGGTACCGCGGATATAAAGATTCGTCCCTCGTAGTTTACTACGGGGGACATTTTTCGTGTGTAGAGAGGAAAATATGTGCTTGCACAAACATTTGACGAACACCGCGAAAGCTTGGGAATGCGAAGCAGTTTCAAGCTTTAGTATAAGAAAAGGAGATTGAGATTATGAACATGGAAGCAATGAAAGCGGAATTTAAAGAAGCCCTTGCACTTGTGGAAGATGCAAAACAGCTTGGGGATTTCTGGGCGAAATATTTCGGCAAAGGCGGAGAGATCCAGAAGTTAATGGGCGGCATCAAACAGGTGCCAAATGAGGAAAAGAAGGCATACGGACAGGCAGTCAACGAAGTAAAGGTATTTGCACAGGCTCTTTACGATGCTAAGAAAGAAGAAATTGATAAAAAAGCAATGCTTGCACGATATGAAGATGAAAAAGTGGATGTGACACTTCCGGCAAGCTATATGGCAGCAGGAAACCTTCATCCATTGACCTGTATTAAAAATGAAATTATTGATGTATTTGCAGGCATGGGCTTTGAAATTTTTGAAGGTCCGGAAATCGAAGATGATGACCACAACTTTACAAGATTAAATGTATTGAAGGATCATCCATCCAGGGATATGCAGGATACTTTCTGGTTGACAGAAGATCTGCTCCTTAGAACCCATACATCACCGGGACAGATCCGTGTCATGGACAGTCAGGAACCGCCAATCAAGGTTTTGGTACCGGGAAAGGTATTCCGTTCTGACAGTGATGCCACACATTCTCCAATGTTCAGCCAGATGGAAGGACTTGTAGTAGATAAACACATCACACTTTGCGACCTTCAGGGAATGCTGGATCAGTTCGTAAAAGCATTGTTCTCAGAAGAAGTAAAGACAAGACTTCGCCCTTCCTACTTCCCGTTTACAGAGCCATCTGTAGAAGTAGATGTCAGCTGCTTTAAATGCGGCGGCAAGGGATGTTCCTTATGTAAAGGTACCGGCTGGATCGAAGTACTGGGCGGCGGTATCGTAAATAATAAAGTTCTTGAAAACTGTAACGTAGATCCTGAAAAATATTCCGGACTTGCATTCGGTATCGGTATTGAACGTATTGCCATGTTAAAATATGGTATCAACCACATGGGTAAATTGTTTGAAAATGATATTGAATTCTTAAAACAGTTCAAAGCATAAGTCGGAGGGTATTATGAAAGTTTTATATAGTTGGTTAAAAGAATATGTTGATATTGATATCGAACCAAAGGAGCTGGAAACAAAGCTGTTTTCTGCCGGTTTCGAAGTAGAAGGCATGGAGTATCTGGGAGCAAACCTGGAAAAGGTTGTGGTTGGTCAGATTACTTCCATGGAAAAATATGAAGGAACCCATTTACAGATCTGTCATGTAAACTGTGGACCAATGGGCGAAGATCATCTGATCTTAACAGGTGCGACAAACGTATTTGTAGGTGCAAAAGTACCTGCTGCTTTAGTTGGTGCAAAGCTTCCATGCGGACTTGATATCCAGCCAAGAAAAATGGTGGATATGATCTCCTATGGTATGCTCTGCTCCGGAGAAGAAATGAACCTAAACAAAGACTGGTATCCGGGAGCTGACGTCAACGGCATCATGATCCTTGACGAGGATGCACCTCTTGGTATGGATATGAAGGAATATCTGGAATTAGATGACTACTTATTCGACATTTCCATTACTGCAAACAGACCGGATTGTCAGTCTGTCATCGGTATTGCAAAGGAAATTGCTGCAGCACTTCGCAAGCCTTTCAAAGCTCCGGATATGAGCTACACAGAAGATGGCTCTTTAAACGAAAACATCAGTATTGAAGTTCTTGACAAGGAAACATGTCCAAGATATTTGGGACATTACATTTATGATGTAAAATATACCGAATCTCCATTATGGATGAAGAGAAGACTGATTGCAGTCGGTCATAATGCCATCAACGCCATGGTAGATATCACAAACTATGTATTAGTTGAAATCGGTCAGCCAATGCATGCGTTTGACTTAAATACACTGGAAGGATCTTCCATCGTTGTCAGAAGAGCAGAAGACGGCGAAAAATTAGTGACTCTGGACGAGAAGGAACGTGTACTTGGCAGCAGCAATCTGCTGATCTGTGATAAGGTAAAAGCGGTAGGTCTTGCCGGAGTGATGGGTGGCCTCAACAGTGAGATCACGGAAAATACAAAAGAGGTTCTCTTTGAATCTGCCAAATTCTTAAAGGACAGCGTTCGTAAAACAGCCAGAGGCTTAGGCCTTCGTTCTGACGCTGCCGCAAGATTTGAAAAGGGTATCGATGAATATACTGTAGAATGCGGTATGGCCCGTGCATTAAATCTTGTACAGACATTGGGGATTGCCAAGGTAAGCTCCAGCCACTTTGATGTATCCGGTGGAGCATCCAGAGAAAAGAGAGTCATTTACGTAGAAACAGCAAAAGTAAACCGTGTTCTTGGAATCGAAGTACCGGAAGAGGAAATGGTTGCAATCCTGGAAGCACTTCAGTTTGAAGTGGAATTAAAGGACGGCGTGCTGAAGCTGGCAGTTCCAAGATACCGTGAGGATATCGAAGGCTATCAGGATATCGCAGAAGAAGTGATCCGTGAATACGGTTATGATAAGGTTGTACCAACCTTCCTGGATGACGCAAAAGTAACCAGCGGTGGATTGAACGCATCTCAGGCAAAAGAACTGGCAGTGAAAGAATACTTATGCAGCCAGGGATACTTTGAGGTCCAGACCATTGCCATGACTGCAAAGAATGAATTTGATATGTTCCTTGTACCGGAGGACGCAAAAGAGCGCCAGGTTGTAGAATTATTAAATCCGATCACTGAAAACTTAAGCATTATGAGAACCATCATGGCACCATCCATGGTTCGTGTCATGGAAAATAATATCAAAAACGGTCATGAAGAAATGAGATTCTTTGAAATCGCAAATGTATATCTTCCAAAGGCACTTCCACTGGTGGAGCCGCCGGTAGAAAAGAAAATGATCTGTCTTGGAAGCTGCGGTGCATCGGAAGATTTCTTCACTATGAAAGGAACTTTAGAAGCATTTGCCGGTGCAAATGATCTTGAATTTACTTACAAACGTGGTAATGTACCATATTTACATCCGGGCAGAACAGCAGAAGTTTACTGCAAGGGTGTAAAAATCGGTCATTTCGGACAGCTTCGTTACGAAATCGTTGACAGCATGAACATTGCAGTAGGTAAGAAAGCAGATACAAAGATCTTTATTGCAGAAATCGATTACAGTGTACTGGCAGACCTGTTCAAGAAAGGTATTAAATATATTCCTGAATCAGGATTTACAGGAAACAGCCGTGACATTTCCATTCTTATTGATAAGGCAGTGGAATGTGGAGCAATCATCGAAGCTATCGTAGCTGCTGATGAACTGATCACAAAAGCATCTCTCTTCGATATTTTCGAAAGTGAAAAACTTGGAAAAGATAAGAAGAGTATGGCATTTAACATTCAGCTTGCCGCAGCAGACAAAGATGTGACAGATGCCATGACTGATGAAGCAGTGGAAAAAGTATTAAAGGCTCTGGAAACACAGTTTGGTGCTTCCATGAGAGCTTAATGGAGATTCCAATCTATGAATATTAAAGAGTTTTATTATGATTTGCCGGAGGAGCTGATTGCTCAGGATCCATTGGAGGACAGATCCTCCTCCAGATTGTTAACTCTCGATAAAAACAGTGGTGCGTTCTCGCACCACGTTTTTCGTGAGATCGTGGACTTTTTAAATCCGGGAGACTGTCTGGTTATTAATAATACAAAGGTAATCCCTGCACGTCTCATGGGAGAAAAGGTAGGAACCGGAGCAGGAATTGAGGTTCTTCTCTTAAAACGGAAAGAAAACGATGTTTGGGAGACTCTGGTAAAGCCGGGAAAGAAAGCCCGTGTGGGAGCAAAGATCAGTTTCGGAGACGGACTTTTAGTTGGCGAAGTTGTGGACGTGGTAGAGGAAGGCAACCGTCTGATCAAATTTTCTTATGAAGGAATTTTTGAAGAAATCTTAGACAGGCTTGGACAGATGCCATTGCCTCCGTATATTACCCATCATCTGGAGGATAAGAACCGTTATCAGACAGTGTATGCAAAATATGACGGAAGTGCTGCCGCACCAACCGCAGGACTTCACTTTACACCGGAGCTTTTAGAAAAAATCAAAGAAAAGGGCGTAAGGATCGCAGAAGTAACCCTTCATGTGGGACTTGGAACCTTCCGTCCGGTGAAGGTGGAAAATATTTTAGACCACCATATGCATTCTGAATTTTACATGGTAGAGAAAGAGCAGGCAGCCATCATCAACGAGACAAAGAAAAACGGCGGCAGAGTGATCTGCGTAGGAACTACCAGCTGCCGTACATTAGAGTCAGCCACCGGAGAGGATGGAATCCTAAGAGCCGGAAGCGGCTGGACGGAGATCTTTATTTATCCGGGCTACAAGTTTAAGATTCTGGATGCACTCATTACCAACTTCCATCTTCCGGAGTCTACGCTTCTCATGCTGGTGTCTGCACTGGCAGGCAGGGATCATGTGATGGCAGCATATGAGGAAGCGGTAAAAGAAAAATACAGATTTTTCTCCTTTGGGGATGCTATGTTTATCAGCTAAAATCATTGACTTTTGATGGGGAATCGGTTATTCTAACATCCGATGTACCATATAATAGGTTGAAATTCTAAAGGAGAATTACATGTTTACAAAATATTTGATTACTTTTTTGATATCTATGGTTCCGCTGATTGAATTACGTGGTGCCATTCCGTATTCCCAGGTAGTAGGTTTACCATTATTACAGTCCTACATCATCTGTATTATCGGAAATATGCTTCCGGTACCGGTGATCTTCTTTTTTGCAAGAAAGGTTCTGGAATGGGGCTGCGATAAACCGGTCATTGGCGGCTTTTTCACTTTTTGTCTGGAAAAAGGACATAAAGGTGGAGAAAAATTAAAACAAAAGGCCGGAAGAGGTCTTCCTTTTGCGCTGCTTTTGTTCGTAGGAATTCCTTTACCGGGTACGGGTGCATGGACAGGAACCCTGGCAGCAAGCATTCTGGATATGGATTTTAAATCCAGTGTATTAGCCTGCATGGGTGGTGTACTTCTTGCCGGAGTGATCATGGGTGTTGCAAGTACGGGAGTACTTGGTGCACTGAGTGTATTTTTTTAGAATCTGAAAATTTTATTAATTTTTCAAAAGGATGGTTCCAATACCATCCTTTTATGTTATACTCTCTCATGGGGTAAACCCTATTAGGAGGAAATGATGGATACAAAAGAACTGATCATCCGTCCTGCACTTGCAGAGGATGTGACTAAAATAGCAGAAATTGAAGAAAAATGCTTTCCTGCCGCAGAAGCAGCTTCTTTAAAGAGCTTTCTGGAACGCTTTATTGTCTTTCCGGAATGTTTTTTTGTAGCAGAGCTTCAGGGAAAGGTTGTAGGATATATCAATGGGTGTGTGACAGACAGCCCGAATCTTCCGGATGAACTGTATCACAATGCGACGCTGCATCAGCCCGACGGTTTGTGGCAGACGGTTTTTGGAATTGCGGTCCTTCCGGAGTACCAGCATCAGGGTATTGCCATTGCCATGATGAACCGTTTTAAGGAGCAGGCAAAGGCACGGGGAAGAGACGGCATCGTGTTGACCTGTAAGGATCAGAAGAAAGGCTTTTATGAAAGTCTTGGATTTATCTGTCGGGGAGTATCAGAGTCTTCCCACGGCGGAGCAAAATGGAACGATATGGTGTTTACATTTTAGCAGAAAGGAACAGATCATATGAAAAAGTTATGGAAACCAATCGCATTACTGCTTGCAGTCATAGCAGCAGGTGTTTACTATTATGTGACATTGCCGGCGATTAACATTCATTCGTCAGGCTTCTGGTTCTTTATTATCGGAGCACTGGCAGTAGTGGCAGGTGTGGTGGCACTCTCGAAGGCGGCAAAATCCCCAGCAGGAGTTCTTGAGCTTGGACAGAGTAAGCTGCTTCGGGTTCTTCTTGGAGCCATTGTAGTGTCAGTTGCAGCATATCTGATTGGAAGCCTGTTGTCTTCTCCTATTATCAATGCGAAAAAATATCAGCAGCTGATGAATGTGGAACAGGGGGATTTTGCTACGGAGATCGAACCGGCTGATTTTTCCAATGTTCCACTGCTTGACAGGGCATCCGCTACGCTGCTTGGAAACAGAAAGATGGGAACCATGGTGGATATGGTTTCCCAGTTCGAGGTCAGCAGCATTTATACCCAGATCAATTATCAGGACATACCGGTACGTGTCTCTCCATTGGAATACGCCAGCCTCATTAAATGGTTTACGAACCAGGCAGAGGGTATTCCTGCCTATATTATGATCGATATGGCTACCCAGGAGACAGAATGTGTGCGTCTGCCGGAAGGTCAGTATATCAAATATTCTCCTGCAGAATATTTAAACAGAAACATTTACAGACATTTAAGATTCCGTTATCCGACCTTCATTTTCGATCAGCTGAGCTTTGAAATCGATGAAGAAGGTACACCATACTGGATCTGTCCGGTAAAGAAATTCAATGTGGGACTTTTCGGAGGCCAGACCATCGGAAAAGTAGTATTGTGTAATGCCATCACAGGTGAAACAGCCTGCTATGATATTCAAGATGTTCCGCAGTGGGTAGACCACGTATACTCTGCAGAGCTGCTTATCAGACTTTACGACTATTATGGTGTTTTGAAGAATGGATATCTCAACAGCATTTTAAGCCAGAAGGGATGCTTAAAAACAACAGACGGTTACAACTATCTTGTAAAAGACGATGATGTATGGGTATACACCGGTGTGACATCTGTTTCCGGAGACGAATCCAACGTAGGATTTGTACTGATGAACCAAAGAACCATGGAAAGCCGCTACTATGCGTGTCCGGGTGCGGAAGAATTTTCTGCCATGGATTCTGCACAGGGGCAGGTACAGCATTTAGGCTATGTGGCTACCTTCCCATTGCTGTTAAATGTATCAGGAGAGCCAACCTACTTCATGGCCTTGAAGGATGGCGCAGGTTTGGTTAAAATGTATGCTATGGTAAACATTTCCAAATACCAGAATGTTGCCATCGGTAATACGGTAGGGGAATGTGTAAAATCCTACCAGAATCTGCTGAAACAGAATGGAATTTCTGCTGCTGAAGTGGGAAATGGGCTGGAAGTGAAGGCAGTGATCGAGAAGATTTCTCCGGTCGTTATCGAAGGAAATTCTCATTATTATATTACGTTGGCAGGAAAATCAGGAATCTATGACGTAGATGTGAGTGCTTATCCTGAAATCGTAACCTATGATGTGGATGATATCATTGGATTTACCTATTTGGAAGGTACAAAATTATGTGAGGTAACCGGTATCCAGTAACCGGAAAAAGTGAATATGAACAATGAGTGCAGTCTGTGCCCGCGTATGTGTGAGATCGACCGGGAATCTACAACCGGATATTGTGGTGTAAAAAATACACTTCGGGTGGCAAGGGCTGCACTTCATTTTTGGGAGGAGCCCTGCATTTCCGGAGAAGAAGGAAGCGGGGCTGTTTTTTTTACCGGCTGTAATTTAAGGTGTGTGTTTTGCCAGAATTATCATATTGCCCGGGCAGAGCAGGGAAAAGAGATTACAGTTGAGAGACTGGCAGAAATCTTTTTAGAGCTTCAGGAGCAGAAGGCCAACAATATTAATCTGGTCACTGCCACCCATTATGTGCCCCAGGTCACGAGGGCATTACAGCAGGCGAAAACACAGGGCTTGCAGATTCCGGTGGTTTATAACTGCGGGGGCTATGAACGGGTAGAAACCTTAAAAATGCTGGAGGGTCTGGTGGATATTTACCTGCCGGATTTTAAATATATGGATCCTGATCGGGCTAAAAGGTATTCTCATGCAGTAAATTATCCTAAGATTGCAAAAGAAGCCCTGGCAGAGATGGTAAGGCAGCAGCCAAAGGCTGTCTTTGATGAGCGGGGCATGATGACAAAGGGTGTGATCGTCCGGCATTTGATGCTGCCCGGGGGTATCAAAGATTCCAAGGCAGTGGTAAAATATCTCTATGAGACCTATGGGAACAGCATTTATATCAGTCTGATGAATCAGTATACACCGCTGCCCCATGTGGAAAGCTATCCGGAAATCAACCGGAAATTAAAGAAATTTGAATATGACAGGCTGGTAGACTATGCCATTTCTCTGGGCGTGGAAAACGGATTTATCCAGGAGGGAGAAACGGCCAGTGAAAGCTTCATCCCGGCCTTTACCAACGAGGGAGTATGAATTTATGCAGGAACAGAAAAAGAAACAGGTGAAAAAGGAAATTTCCAAAGCCATTTGTCCACTGACAAAAAAGTGCGGAGGCTGCGAGTATCAGGGAGTTCCCTATGAGGAGCAGTTAAAGAAAAAGAGAAAACAGGTGGCAAAGCTTTTAAAGCCTTACTGTGAGGTGAAGGGTATTCTCGGGATGGAGAATCCTTATGAATACCGCAATAAGGTTCATGCAGTCTTTGCCAGACTAAAAAACGGAAAAATCATTTCCGGTACTTATGAACCAAACAGCCACAGAGTGGTGGCAGTGGACTCCTGTATGATCGAAAACCGCAAGGCAGATGAGATCATTGCATCCATCCGGGAGCTGGCAAAATCCTTTAAGATCAGAATCTACGATGAGGATACAGGATTTGGACTGCTACGTCATGTCATGGTCCGTGTAGGGCATCACAGCGGTCAGATCATGGTGGTGCTGGTACTGGCATCTCCGATTATGCCGGGAAAAAATAACTTTCTAAAAGCATTGCTAAAGCTTCATCCGGAAATTACAACCATTGTGGTGAATGTCAATGATAAGAAGACCAGCATGGTTTTAGGAGATAAGGAAAAACCAATCTATGGAAAGGGATATATTGAAGACACCTTATGCGGGCTGACTTTTCGTATTTCTCCAAGATCCTTCTACCAGATCAATACGAAACAGACAGAGGTGCTTTATAAAAAGGCCATTAAGCTGGCAGATTTAAAAGGCAAAGAGCGGGTATTGGATGCTTACTGCGGTATCGGAACCATTGGAATGGCAGCTGCAAAGCATGCCAAAGAAGTGATTGGCGTAGAATTAAATCCCGATGCAGTGAAGGATGCAAAAGCCAATGCAAAAGCCAATGGAGTGAAAAATATCCGGTTCTATCAGAACGATGCCGGAAAATTTATGGTGCAGATGGCATCCCAGGAAGGACAAGGTGCCATCGATGTAGTATTTATGGATCCCCCAAGAGCCGGAAGCGACGAAGCCTTTATGAGCTCCGTGGTGAAGCTGTCACCGAAAAAGGTGGTTTATGTATCCTGTAACCCGGAGACACTGGCACGGGATCTTGGGTACTTTACAAAGCATGGATATGAGGCGAAGGAGGCCTGGGCCGTGGATATGTTTCCGTGGACTGGGCATGTGGAGACAATAGTTGCACTACATCGGACCGATATGTAAAAATCCTTGAGTTTAGGCACTTTGAGAGGTTTTTTAGGTTTGACCAGAGTGACCGAAAAACATACAAAAAAGCAATTTCCGACGGTGTAAATGTGTCGGTTGTATTGGATAGCGTGTGTGGAAACACATCAAAGTCAAAATAATATCATTATCATTCAACTAAATAAAAGTAGCGTGAGAGATCGTTCATTTTCAAGAAAATTGAAAGTGAGCGGTCTTTCTTTTGGTTAAAGGAGTCAGGTTTCGTGAGTAACGATTATATGCGTTGATGAAAGGAGCGATTGTATGGAAACGATTAAGAATGTATCTATCAGCGAGTTGCATAGTTTTAGGAATCACCCGTTTAAGGTGGAGACCAATACGGAATTATGCGAGCTGATGAGAAGTATTGAAAAAGAAGGTGTGCTTGTGCCGCTTCTGGTGAGGACGAATCCTTATGGAGGTGGATTTGAGGTTATATCGGGACACCGAAGAAAGGAAGCAGCTCTATGGGCTGGGGAAACAGAGGTTCCTGTTGTCATAAGAGAGCTTGATGATGATCAGGCAGTTGTGGCGATGGTGGATTCGAATCTGCATCGGGAGAATTTAAAGCCCAGTGAGAAAGCATTTGCCTATCGAATGAAGCTTGAGGCTATGAAGCATCAAGGGAAAAAGGTATCGGCAGATGATATAACTTTGGCTCAAGTTGAACCGAGGTTTGCCAAAAAGGAGCCGGGGGATGTTTTTTATGGTGCTATGCGAAGTAACGAGTTACTTGCAAAGCAGGCAGGGGAGAGCGTGGCTCAGATTAAAAGATATATCCGTCTTACCAATTTGATACCTAAGATATTGGATATGGTAGATGATGGAAAGATTGCTTTCACGGTAGCTGTGGAGCTTTCATATCTGAAGGAAGAGGAGCAGTACGAGCTTCATGCCATTATGGATTTGGAGCAGTGTACCCCATCATTATCTCAGGCGTGTCGTTTGAAGGTAATGAGCCAGCACGGAACATTGGATATGGATGCGATTTGTATGGTTTTGGAAGAAGAAAAGCCCAATCAGCGGGAGCAGATAAAGCTTCGTGCAGATGCATTGGCAAAGTATTTCCCAGAGGATTATACACCTAAACAGAAGACGGATTTAATCGAACAGCTTCTGAAGGAGTGGTATGAGAAGCAGGAATACAGCAAGCAGGAAAGCATTGGCAGCAGTCGTGGCAGAGCAAGATAATGGAAGGGAGGTAGTAGCCATGAGCAGAGAATTATCAACTTATGAAGCAATGGGTGGTACTTATACAGAGGTGGATGGAGTGCTATATCCGAATATTGTGGTTTCGGAGGAAGCAGATGTGTGGATTGGAAAATATGGTCTGTTATGGATAGATTATATGAAATCCAATCATGCAGAAAGGTACAGGCACCATATTCGTATGGGATCCTTGAGTGCCAGAGCTTTTGAGTTAAATGAAGAGGCTTATGAAAAGCTGGAAGGAATCGTGAATCAATATCTGGCAAAGCATAAGCCACAGAATTCAGCTTCTACAGTGGAAATGTGGAGGCTTCGGGAACAGGCAAAACAAATGGCGGAAGAGGTCGTGTTAAACGACATTGTTCGCCAGTATCATTAGAATTTGGAGGATTTTAGTATGAGAGAGATTAGAGAATACAACATGAATGGAACTATTATTTTGGGCGTGGATAATGGTTATGGCAATGTGAAAACCGCCCACAGAGTATTTCCTACGGGAATTATAAAGTGTGACAGTGAACCTGTGCTGAGTAAGGAGTATATCGAATATGATGGTGCTTATTATATTATTGGTGAAGGTCACAAGGGTTTTGTTGCAGACAAGCAGGAGGATGATGATACTTATATTTTGACTCTTGCAGCGATTGCAAAGGAGCTTGAGGCAAGAGGACTTACAGAGGCTAGAATTCATCTGGCGGTGGGACTTCCTTTGAAGTGGGTACAGGCACAGAGAGACAGCTTTAAGCAGTATCTGATCAGAGAAAGATATGTTTACCTGAAATACAAGAAGGTGGACTATCTGATTGAAATTGTGGATTGCACAGTCATGCCACAGGGCTATGCGGCAGTTGCTGAGAATTTGAAAGATTTTAAGGGGATGAATCTGCTAGTGGATGTTGGCAACGGTACTATGAATGTTATGTATCTGAATAACGGCAGACCGATTGAAAGCAAGTCATGGACAGAAAAACTGGGTGTGAATCAATGCTTTATCCGTATTCAGAATCGAATAATGGATAGGACTGGAACAAAATTACCAGATGAAATTATCAATGATTTCTTAAGATATGGCGATGCGGATGTAAGTGAGGCATATTTATCAGCGATGAAGCAGGTTGCTGAACAGTATGTACAGGAATTGTTCCAGAAGCTTCGGGATTACGAGTATAACGAGGATTTGATGAAGCTGTATGTTATGGGTGGCGGTGCCAAAATGGTGGAACTTTTTGGAAAATACAATCCGGATAGGACAACCTTTAATCATGATATTTGTGCAAATGCCAAGGGGTATGAATACTTCTGTTATATGATGCTTCGTCAGAAGAATCGAAAGTAGGTGGTTAGATGGCTGTAAAGAATCACAATTTCCGCTTCAATGAGGAAAAAGAAGCGGAAAGAAAAGCATGGCAAATTCTTCACTCAGAAGAAGTGAAGGAGGACTTTCGCTCTCAGAATGAATTTGTTATAGCTGCCATCAATGACTACTATGCAAGGCATCTTGCTCTCAAACGAGATCCCTATCTGGAATCGAGGGAGAAGGAGGATGCATTTGTAAAAGGAATTGTAGAGGCAGTAGAGCAAAAGGTACTTGATAATCTGCCGGGGTTGGCGGGCATGTATATGATGCAACAGCAGTCTCTTTTATCCGTGTTGGGATTACAGGGGATGGTGCCTGTACAACAACAGGCACCAATGCCGCAGATGGTAGCAGGAATGCAGATGTCAGGGCAGGTATCAGCAGCCGTACAAGAGTCGAAGCAAGGGCAAGAGACTATGGTTGGTGGAGATGGATGTGAGAAAAGAGATTACACTGAGGAGGATGAGAAAAAGTACCAGATAGAACCTGATATTAACGAGTTCCTTGATTTCAGTTTTTGTGGTGAATGATAGCAGATGGCTACAAAGCTTTTGTAAATAAAAGCGATGTAGCATCAGTTGTGAAAGAATATGTAGCCATAATTGCAGTAAGAATAAGTGGTGTCGGAAACGGCAAATTATGTAGCCAATTAAATACAGCTATTAGCTTTGATGAAGCCATGTATCTTTTCGAAGGTATGTGGCTTTTTCTGTATTTGCTAAAGATAGAGTTTTTATCCAGCCCTCGGCGTTTGAGAGCGAAATACACCCATCGCACAAAACTTCGTTTTGTACTCTGTGTATTTCGCGATTGCATCGAGCTATTACGCCGGATACGGCGATGGGTTCGTAAACGGATGCCTATGCATCCACTCACATTAAGCATTAGAAGGGAGATGATTAGAGTGCCAAGAAATTCATTTGTGCAAATGAATAAGCTGACCAATGTGTCTGGCAGAATTACTTATATATCAAGTAAGGCAAAGCAGGAGAATTTGTATGCTACTTATTCTACGGTTTCGGAGCGAAGTTTTTGGAGAGAACTGGCGAAATGTAACCAGGAAAGTTTTCGACAGAGTGGGACAGAGGGAAAGTGTATTGAGGCAAGGGAACTGATTATAGCGTTGCCGGAGTCCTTTGTATATTATGAGCCGGAATATTTGCTTAGGCGATTTACAGACCATTTTAAGCAGAATTATAAGGTGGAATGTATCTCAGCACTGCATCATAACAGGCGAAAGACCAATTACCACATTCATCTGATATTTGCAGAGCGTCAACTTTTGGATAAACCAATCGAAAAGATTGCCGCCAGAAATATGTTTTATGACGAGAAAGGTAAGCATAGGCGTACCAAGAAGGAAATCTTGGATGAAGCCGGGAACATCCGTAAAAAGTGCAAGGTTATCAAGAAGGGAGAAGTGTACGAGCGGCATCTGTTTACTACGAAAAACGAACTGTTTAACTTCCGATGAGATAATGAAGATTGTTGTTAATAGGTATAAAAACAGTATTCTTGAAGCACAAGAAAAAGCAAGTGCGGTAACAAAACAACATTGGATAGATAATGCCGAGACGCTAAAAAATACACTGGTCGCAATTATCACAGGAACAGATGCATTATCAGCAAAGCAGAGAAAAGAACTTTGAGTCGGGTTGGGTCTTCTGAAACAAAGTCGCTGATTATGGGTAGCTTCACTCATTGCCCTGCTTATTGCCATTGCCTGTGCAGGGCTTGATGCCTGATCTATAAGGGGCTGATAATATGCCTGTATTTCCGCAACAATGCTTTCGCAATAGTCGGCAAAGAATGAAGCAAAGTCCAGCTCCGCACTTTCATACTGATATGTACCGCCGTACCAGTCCCCATAGTTGAGGTAGTAGTATGCCTGTGTCACGTCCATATAGTTTTTCACCATAAGAGCGTAACCGTCTATGACCTCGGCTTTGGTTTCCGCATTATGCTCGGTGTCGGGATCTTCTCCTGCAAGTCCGTATGAAAACGGAGAAAGCCAGCCGAAAAAGGCAAGCATAAGAATGAACACGATAATCACAAGAAATATGGGTATCACAACCGCACCGACACCACCGCCTACAATGAGCGAAGCTCCCTTTTTGGCAAATATGCGTCTGAAAATCTGTGACTTGCCCGAAGCTGCGGAATAAAGGGTGTTTGAGATTTTTCTGTTTTCCTTGATAAAAATCTCTTTCTGCTTTCCCCTTATCTCCTTTGCCCTCTGCGTCTTAGCGTACTCCTGCTTTTCCTGCTGCAGCTTATGACTGCTGCCGACTTTATTGCTTCCCTGCTTTTTGTCGGGAGCTTCCGAATGTCGGTCTGCATTTTTCTTGGTATCTTTTGACTTTTCATTTTTTCCTGTTACCTCGTCATATTTATCTATTCCAAAACGATTGCCGTGATTTTTCATTGATTTTTTGTTGGCGTACCAGTGCTTCCCATACATATCGTAAGGGCATACCGCAAAATGGTTGTGAATATGTCCTCGGTCGGTATGAGTAGCACAAAGCACCATATGCTTTTTTCCGAAAACCTTCTCCGCCCACTCCACTCCGATTTGGTGAGCTTCTTCCGGTGTGACCTCTCCGGGCTTAAAGGACTGAATGTAATGATGCAGTCGGATCTTCTGTCTTTCTCGTTTGGCGGTATCGGACTTGATTGACCTTTTGAAAAATCTCTCACCGCTGTACATTTCAAAATTGAATTTCATATCCTCGTAAGCATCGTTGTATTTCGTGGAACAGTTAAGCCCTGTCACAAGAGTATCCTCTGTTTTCTCCTCGTTGGTAACATAGGCAAGCATTCTTTTCGGAGCCGCATAAATCGGAATGTGTTTGATGATCGGCAAGTCCTCACCTCACGAAATGTACGTCGGAGAGATCGGGAACAGATAGCTCTGCATAGCAGTCCGAAAATATTTGAATTCCTCCTGCAAGTCCTCGATGTCTTTTTGATAAACCGAACCTGACTCGTTTGCCACCTTTGCGATCTGATTGAGATTGTTGCCGATTGAGAGGAAAGCTCTTTTCAAAGTCACAAGCTCTTTGAGTTCGTAATATTTGATTTCTCCCTTGACAGCCATTCTTCGGACGTAAGTCCCGTTCCTCAATCTCGCTGCCTTCGCTTTCCTGCAAACAATCTCCCACTCCTCTTTTGAAAATCCTATATGAAATTGTTTATATGCTCTTTTTGCTGTCATTTATCTGCTATCTCCTTTCATTTTAATTCTATCGGGGTGTTAGGGGTTGTACCCTTAAAAATGCCGTCCCTGCGTGGATGGCAGGCAAAAACTGTACAGTTTTTCAACGCTTGCGGGTATCTGCCCCCCTACCCCTCCGCACCACCGATTTCGCCCCCCGGCAGCTCGGAAAAATCGCACTTTTCACTCAAAAACTGCCGGGAAACGATGCTCTTTGAAAAAGCGATCAATCGGTTTCGGAATCTGTGCAGTAGTCCTGACCTCTGACTATCCCGAAATATATGTTGGCGTACCTCTCACGTTCCGCACCCTCGGAATTCATCATAGCGTTCAGAAAAAAATTTCTTGCTTCGCTGCGATCGTCCCACTCCTGCACTTTTCCATAACAGACGGTTGTTACTCCGTCACTATCTGCGTAATTCAAATATTACTTGTCCTCCGTTTTTGTAAACTCTCCGTACCGAAGAAAATCAAGAAACGCTTCCTTTGGTATCTGCAATCTGCTTCCTACCCTTGTGGTCGGGAATTTCATCTTCTTATAGTTTCTGTAAAATGTTGCGATAGAAATTCCCAAAGCCTTTGCCGCTTCGGACGGGGTAAGAAAGTTCCGATCCAGCCTTTCAATTTCCTCTATAAGCATACCGTTCATATTATCGCCTTTCTGTCTGTTTGGCTGAACGGTTTTCTGTATGTACCGCCGTTTGTTGTTCTCACATTTCTCTTGTTACACACAATTTTCTTCCTCCGCTTCTTCCGTTCTGCTGTTCATATAGATTTTGAAATCATCGCACCCTGCAAGATATTCGGAGATGTGAACTTCATCACCGGGCATATACTCTCTGCCCAGAGCCTTGAAAACCGCTGCTGCGATCATCTCGTTTCTCTGAATGAAAAGAGAATTTTCCGTCTGTCTGATTTTCTCGGAAATCTCCCTCTGCTTGGCAGCTAATATCTGCTGTTCCTCTTTCAGCTTTTCAATGTCGGAGCTTGATACCGATGCTCTCTTTGTCGATTTCGGTTTGAGAAGCTCCGCCGCATATTCGTCAAGCAGATAGATTCTGCCCTTACGGGAAACGTGCTTTGCAAATTTCTTGTCTTTTGCAAGCAGCTTTTTCAGCCTAACGCCTGCCGCCGAATAACAGCACTCATAGCGTTCGGCAAATTCCTTCAATGTCATTTTCTTCTTTGACATAATTACACCTCGTCTTGTTTTCTAATTTCTGTTCTAAGTGATACGATAACTTTTTTCAGCCTTTGATTTTCACATTTGAGCCTGCGAACCTCCTTTCTGAGTTCTTCAATCTGAACAGCAAGAGTATTTATCTCGTTGGCTGCATCGGCAGCAGAACGCTTCCGTCTGTCCTCGATTTTCTCTTTCCGAAGAATTGCCCTTGCTGTCATCATTGCTTCCTCGTCAAGCACACGTTCCCCTGCGGAATTGGCTTTCATTTTTCTTGCCAGCTCCGGGTGTCGGCTTAACATTTTGTAAAACTCAAGCGTTCGGAAATTGTTGTTCCTGCAAAATTCGGAGATGGAACAGGATTTCTTGTTCTTTCTCATTTGTTTGTTATCCTTTCTTTTGAATTTATATTTGATTTTTCTGTACGGATATGGTATAATGGTTTTGGAAATTGGTCGGGATAGACTGCCCGACAAATCGGAAATGGTTTTACACCCACCCCGAAATTATAAAAATCGAAGGGAGGACTTTTTCCGTCAGGAA
>CALZFY010000038.1:0-23320 GCA_945786935.1 uncultured Lachnoclostridium sp. | reverse complement strand
GATACTTAGACATAGTTGAGGGGGACGACGCCTGCACTGTGGGGTAACACCTGTCCCTCGGAGCGTCAGTTAAGAGTGAAGAGTTAAAAATAGTAACCTAAAGGTGAATTTTGTTCACAAAAAAAGTACCGCAAATGCGATACTTTTTAGTGGACCTGAGGGGAATCGAACCCCTGTCCAAAAGTCTATTCCCTGTTCTTCTACTATCATAGTCCGTTATTTTTCATTCCCTCTACCGGACGGGAACGAACACCCTTCCGGCTTTAGTAGCTTCATATTACGCCCACATACGCAAAGCTTTGCATGTGTCGTTTCCTACATAGTCGACGCCCGGATTCTAATGTGTAGGTGCACTAGGCCGGACGGCTGCAACTAGGCAGCGTATGCTAAATTATCTTCAGCGTTTATATTTAGATTTGCCATTTAACGCATTGCATGCGGATAGCTTCACCAGCTGCAAAACCCCTGTCGAAACCAGTACAAGCCCTTGTACGGTAATTCACAGTGCATCACTGCCTGTAAGTTTGGCTTACGCCTATTGCTGAATAATTTGCATTCTCTAATCTTTGCTGACTATCCGTATTATAGGAGAAATGTATCCGGAAGTCAACATCACAAATCTTAATCTTTTATAAAAATGTTGCTGCTCTCTCCATTTCAACAAATTCACAACAGTTACAGATTTCTAACCTTAAACTCTTTCTCTGCTTCTCTTTTCTGATCCTTCCTGGCAATGTCCTGACGCTTATCGTAAAGCTTTTTACCTTTTGCAAGGCCGATTTCCACCTTTACCAGGCTTCCTCTAAAGTATACCTGCAGCGGAACGAGGGTATACCCCTTTTCTGCAATCTTTCCTGCCATTTTATTGATCTCGTATTTGTGAAACAGAAGCTTTTTCACACGAAGCGGATCTTTGTTAAAAATATTTCCCTTTTCATAGGGGCTGATATGCATTCCGTAAATGAAAACCTCGCCTTTTTCAATCCGGACAAAGGATTCCTTGATACTGCACTTTCCCTGACGAAGGGACTTTACCTCCGTCCCTGCCAGAGAAATACCTGCCTCATATTTTTCTTCGATAAAATAATCATGGAATGCCTTTTTGTTATTCGCAATCAACTTCACATTCTCTTTTGGAGCCTTCGCCATCTTCCATATCCTCCCTGTCAATGAGTCGAAAATCGATGGTCTTGGTCATCATATCAACTCGTTTTACCTGTACCAGCACCCGCTCTCCAAGCTTATATTTGATGCCGCTGTCCTGACCTACCAATTCGTAATGCAGCTCATCAAAATAGTAGTAATCATTCCTCATGGAATTTACATGTACCATGCCTTCCACCGTATTGTCAAGCTCTACATAGATTCCATAATTTGTCACACCGGAAATCACACCCTCAAAGATTTCTCCCAGGTGATCCTGCATGTATTCCGCCTTTTTCATCTTGATGGTGTCCCGCTCTGCCTCATCAGCTCTGCGCTCCATCCGAGAGCTCTGCGCTGCTACCTCCGGCAGAATTTTCTCATAATGAGAAAGCTTTCTGTCATTTAACCTTCCTCTTAAAGAATCCTTGATGATCCTGTGAATCTGGAGATCCGGATAACGTCGGATGGGGGAAGTAAAGTGACAATAATACTGGGCAGCAAGTCCAAAATGTCCCGTACATTCTGTCGTATAGGCAGCCCTTTTCATGGAACGGAGCGTTAACCTGCTTAACAGTGCCTCTTCTTTGGTTCCTGATATCTTATTTAAAAGCTTCTGCAGCTCTTTGGGGTGCACCTCACCGTTTCCTGCCTTGAAATAATATCCAAAATTCCGGATAAAAATACCAAGCTTTGTCATCTTCTCCTGATCCGGTTTTTCATGGGTCCGGTACACAAAAGGAACCTCCTGCCAGAAGAAATGCTCCGCCACTGTTTCATTGGCAAGCAGCATAAAGTCCTCAATGAGCTTCGTTGCCGTATTTCTCTCATATGGCAGAATATCCACTGCTTTTCCTAAGGCATTTAGCTTGACCTTGGTTTCCGGAAAATCAAAATCAATGCTTCCTCTTCGGCACCTTTGTTCTCTTAAGATTGCTGCCACATGGGCCATCATTTCAAACATCGGTACCAGTTCTTTATATTTTTCCCGTTCTAGCGGATCCTGATCCTCTAAGATCTTTTTCACACTGGTGTAGGTCATTCGTTCATTGACATGAATCACTGTTTCTGCAATGGTGTGGGAAACCACATTTCCTTTTTCATCCACATCCATGATGCAGCTAAGTGCAAGGCGGTCTTCCCCGGCATTTAAGGAACAGATTCCGTTGGAAAGTGCTTTGGGGAGCATGGGGATCACACGGTCCACCAGATAAACACTGGTTCCACGGTTCAATGCCTCTTTATCCAGGGCGCTGCTCTCCTGCACATAATTTGCCACATCTGCAATATGAACCCCCAAACGATAGAGATCTCCGATCTTTTCCATGGAAACTGCATCGTCTAAGTCCTTGGCATCCTCTCCGTCAATAGTCACCATAACCGTATCCCGAAGATCCATCCTGCCTTCCATATCTGCCTGGGAAACCGGCTTTGCAATGCGTTCTGCCTGATTCAACTGCTTTTCCGTAAAGCCCAAAGGCAGCTGATACTCCTTGGCAATGCACAAAATATCTGTTCCCGGAATATCAAGGTATCCTAAGACCTCTTTGATCTTTCCTTCCGGCTTTTTGCCTTTTTCCGCATAGGAAGTGATGGTGGCAACGACCTTTTGTCCATCCAAAGCCCCATTCATAGCTTCCAGAGGAATATAAATATCCTGTAATATTTTCTGATTATCACTGACCACAAAGCCAAAATTTTTTCTGCGCTGGAAGGTACCCACAACTTCTGTGACCGCACGTTCCACAATATTTACGATCACACCCTCCGGGCGTTTTCCACCCCGGTAAGTGCGGATCCGTACTTCTACCATGTCTCCGTGCATGGCAGATTTCACGTCCATCTCCCCGATAAAGATATCCGTTTCCAGACCCTCCACTTCTACAAATCCAAAGCCTTTGGCATTTGCGATAAATTTTCCTGTATAGATTTCTTTTTCCATAATGCGCTCCTTAACCAGTTTAGCCTCACAAGCCACAGCCCGCCTTTTCAAGGCTCTCTCGTTGCTTACCGCAACTCTGCTGTGGCTTATGGCAGAACGCCATGTGTCAAATAACAGGAACATATTCTTACATACAGGTATGACGCATATGCTCCTGTTATTCGACAAACGGCTAAACTGGTTTTAAAAAAAGCACCCTTGAATTACTTCGAGAGTGCCTTAAGATTAAAACAAGTTCATGTTCAATAACAGTGCAAGCAGGAGAAATACCACTGCTAAAATCTTTGTGACTTTTACAAGTGCGCCTTCTGCGGAACGTCCTTTGTTCTTTCCCCAGAATGTTTCACTGTTATTTCCACCCGCCAATGAGCCGAGACCTGATTTACCTTCCTGAAGTAATACAACTACTGATAATGCGATACAAACAAATACAAATAAAATTGTAAGAAATGTTCTCATGATTATACCTCCTACGTGTCGAACAGAGTTAGTTTAACACATACTTTCTCCTATTTCAAGTGATTTTCCCGAATTCTTATATAATTCTTATATAATGGTTACTGTACAGATGTTACTGTTCCGCAAGGGTTTTGTATGAAAATTCCGAGTTCTGCACGCAGAAATCAGTCTGATTTCTATCCTAACACGTTTTCACACATATCAAGCGCCGAAGCAATAACCGCATCCATGTCGTAATACTTGTATTCACCCAGACGGCCGCCAAAGATGACCTTTGATTCCTGATCTGCCAGTTTTTTGTATTCCCCATAAAGCTTTCCGTTCTTTTCATCATTGACCGGATAGTATGGTTCATCTCCCGGTTTCCACTCTAAGCTGTACTCGCGGCTGATAACTGTCTTTGGCTGATCGCCAAATTCGAACCATTTATGCTCTATGATACGTGTCCATGGTGTTTCGGCATCTGTGTAGTTGACTGCTGCATTTCCCTGGAAGTTTGGCATATCCAGCACTTCATTTTCAAAGCGGACAGAACGGTATTCCAGTGCACCAAGACTGTAATCAAAATAGGCATCAATGGGCCCTGTATAGACGATTCTGTCTGCAAGAGCATCGTATTCTTCTTTCTTTTCCAAATAGTCTTCTCCCAGACGTACCTCAATGCCTTCCAGCAGATTTTCTACCATTTTGGTATATCCGCCCATTGGGATACCCTGATACAATGCATTGAAATAGTTATTGTCAAAGGTCAGACGAACCGGCAAACGTTTGATGATGAAAGCCGGAAGCTCGTTACATGGACGTCCCCACTGTTTTTCTGTGTAGCCCTTGACAAGCTTCTCATAAATATCTGTACCTACCAGACTGATAGCCTGTTCCTCTAAGTTCTTTGGCTCGGTAATCCCTGCAGCTTTTTTCTGCTCTTCGATTTTTTCCGCCGCTTCCTGCGGTGTCACCACACCCCACATTTTATTGAAGGTGTACATGTTAAAGGGCAGGCTGTAAAGCTCACCCTTATAATTTGCCACAGGTGCATTGGTGAAGCGGTTAAATTCCGCAAATTTCGTAATGTATTCCCATACCTTTTTGTTGTTGGTATGGAAAATGTGTGCACCGTATTTGTGTACATTGATTCCTTCGATTTCTTCTGTATAAACATTTCCCGCTACATGATCTCTTTTATCGATCACCAAAACGCTTTTTCCTTTTGCTCTTGCTTCATGGGCAAATACAGCACCGTAAAGACCTGCACCCACTACCAAATAATCATACTTCATTTGTATTCCTCCGAATATCAATTTTCCCTTTTCCTGAGTGTTTGATTCATCTGTATCTGTTCAGTACCTTCCAGAATCACAGCTACTGAACAGTTTCATCTATCTTACCATTCAAGCCTTTGGATGTCAAACCTGATAAAATTTACATTTTTAAATTTCCGTTACTGTTCATTCCATACCAACAGCAGCCATTTATCATACTATTAATTTAAAATGTAATTTAACTGCTCCTCGATTCGTAAAAGCTGATTATATTTTGCCACACGTTCCATACGGCATGGGGCTCCGGTCTTAATCTGTCCTGCATTGACTGCAACTGCCAGGTCTGCAATAAAGGTATCCTCCGTCTCCCCGGAACGATGGGAAATCACGGTACGGTATCCGTTTTTATGAGCCATATCGATGGCATCTACTGCTTCACTGACTGTACCGATCTGGTTTAATTTGATCAAAATGGCGTTGGCTGCACTTTTCTGGATTCCTACCTTTAACTTTTTGGTATTTGTCACAAACAGGTCATCCCCCACCAGCTGGATCTTATGCCCCAGAGACTTGGTAAGTTCCACCCATCCATCCCAGTCTTCTTCATCCAAACCGTCCTCAATAGAAATGATGGGAAATTCACTGACCAGATCTTCATAGTATCCAATCAATGCATCAGAGTCTCTGATAATTTTCTCTCCCTTCATTTTTGTTTCTCCCGGGAACTCATAGCCTCCACTCTTCTCATCATAAAGCTCACTGGCTGCAGCGTCCATGGCAAAATAAACATCCTTTCCCGGTTCATAGCCTGCTGCCTCGGAAGCCTCCTGTAAAATGCGAAATACTGCCGCCGCATCCGCAATATCCGGTGCAAAACCGCCTTCGTCTCCTACACCGATAGACAGCTGTTTCTTTTTTAACAGGATCTTCAGACTGTGATAGATTTCAGTTCCCATACAAAGTCCCTGGCTAAAGCTTTTCGCTCCCGCAGGCACGATCATAAATTCCTGAAAATCCAGGGTATTCTTGGCATGCTTTCCTCCGTTAATAATATTCATCATAGGAATTGGCATCACACTTGGTCTCATGCCACCCAGATACTGGTAAAGTGGAATATTTAATGCTTTTGCTGCGGCTCTCGCTACTGCCATAGAGACACTTAATATTGCATTAGCACCGAGACCTGATTTATTTTCTGTTCTGTCGGTTTCGATAAGCATTTTATCCACGGCTCTTTGCTCCAGCCCATTGACTCCAACTAAAACCGGCGCTATGGCAACATTCACATTTTCTACAGCTTTTTGAACGCCCAGACCAAGGTAACGTTTTTCTCCGTCACGAAGCTCCACTGCCTCATATTTTCCCGTGGAAGCTCCTGAAGGAACGCTGGCTCTGGCATGATAGCACCCTCCCAGCGTCACCTCTGTCTCTACGGTTGGATTTCCTCTGGAATCTAAAATTTCTCTGGCAAATATATCTGTAATCGGTAAATACTGATATAACATAAAAAAAGAACCTCCTCATACTTTTTGTTAGTATGAGCAGGTTCTTGCAATTTCATACTTCGTATCTGTCTGGTACCTTACAGATACAAATCATTATTTTACTAACAGGGACTTTCCTGTCATTTCTGCCGGCTGAGGCATTCCCATCAGTTCTAAGAGGGTAGGAATGATATCAGCAAGGCAGCCGCCTTCGCGAAGCTTGTAAGCAGGATCAGCATTTACCAGGATGAATGGTACCGGATTTACTGTATGTGCAGTAAATGGTGCACCTGTTTCATAGTCTAATAACTGTTCTGCATTACCATGATCCGCACAGATAAACATCTGTCCATCAACTTCTTTTAATGCTTCTACAGCTTTTCCTACACATTCGTCAACAGCTTCTACTGCTTTGATTGCGGCTGCTTCCACACCTGTATGGCCTACCATATCAGGGTTTGCAAAGTTGATGATGATCACATCATATTTATCAGATTTAATTGCTTCTACCAGTTTATCGCACACCTGGTAAGCACTCATTTCCGGCTGCAGGTCGTAGGTTGCAACCTTCGGAGATTTTACAAGGATACGGTCTTCTCCCTCGTTGGGCTCTTCTACGCCGCCGTTGAAGAAGAATGTAACGTGTGCATATTTTTCTGTTTCAGCAATACGAGCCTGTGTCTTGCCGTTCTTTGCAAGATATTCTCCAAAAGTATTTTCCAAGGATACTTTGTGGAATGCTACGATCTTATTCGGGATTGTCACATCGTATTCTGTAAAGCATACGTATGTTAAATCCAGTCTCTTTTCTCTTGCAAAGCCATCGAAATCGTCAGCACAGAATGCTCTGGTGAGCTCTCTTGCACGATCCGGGCGGAAGTTGAAGAAAATGACACTGTCTCCATCGGAAACTGTGGCAACCGGTTTGCCGTCTTTCATGCAGACAGTTGGTTTCACAAATTCATCATATACTTCCTGTGCGTAAGAATCAGCGATTGCCTGTACCGGGTCAGTTGCTTCTACACCTTCACCCTTTGTCAGTGCATTGTATGCTAATTCTACACGGTCCCAACGATTATCACGGTCCATTGCATAGTAACGTCCGGAGATCACACCAATCTCACCAACACCGATTTCGTGCATTTTGTCTACTAACTCAGCTACATAATCTTTTCCTGATGCAGGTGGTGTATCACGTCCGTCAAGGAAGCAATGAACATAAACTTTCTCAAGTCCTTCTCTTTTTGCAAGCTCTAATAATCCGTAGATGTGTGTGTTGTGGCTGTGGACACCACCGTCGGATACCAGACCCCACATATGAAGTGCAGAATTGTTTTTCTTACAATTCTCTACTGCTTTTAACAGAGCTTCATTCTTAAAGAAATCACCATCCTGGATTTCTTTTGTGATTCTTGTAAGTTCCTGATAAACGATACGTCCGGCACCCATGTTTAAATGACCTACTTCTGAGTTACCCATCTGTCCTTCCGGAAGACCAACAGCCATTCCGCTGGCATTTCCTTCTACGAATGGACATTCCTTCATCAGCTTGTCCATAACAGGTGTGTTTGCCTCTGCTACTGCATTGGCATCTTTTCTTTCATTTAAACCATAGCCATCTAAAATCATTAATACGGTTGGTTTTTTACTCATTTTAATACTTCCTATTATTTGTAGTTAACGATCTTTCCGAAATCTGCTTTTAATGCAGCGCCGCCTACTAAACCGCCATCGATATCCGGCTGAGAGAAGAGGTCTGCTGCTGTAGCAGCGTTTACAGATCCGCCGTACTGAATGCGAACTGCTTCTGCTGTAGCTTCATCATACATTTCAGCGATGCATTCACGGATTCCTTTACAAACTTCCTGAGCCTGTTCTGTTGTAGCAGTTTTACCTGTTCCGATAGCCCAGATTGGTTCGTAAGCGATTACCATAGAAGCAACCTGTTCAGCTGTGATTCCAACTAAGTCAGATTTAATCTGAAGTCTGATCCAGTCCATAGTTACGCCCATTTCTCTCTGCTCTAAAGATTCACCGCAGCAAAGGATTGGTGTAAGACCTGCTTCGAAAGCTTTTTTCACTTTTTTGTTTAATAAAACGTCGTCTTCTTTGAAGTAGTCACGTCTTTCAGAATGTCCGATGATTACGTATTTAACACCTGCATCTACTAACATTGCTGCAGAGATTTCGCCTGTGAAAGCGCCTTTTTCTTCAAAGTACATGTTTTCAGCACCTACAGCTACGTTTGTGCCTTTCACTGCTTCTACAACCGGAACGATGTCGATTGCAGGTACACAGTAAACTACATCTACGTCTAAATCAGTTGCTACTAATGGTTTTAATTCTTCTACTAATGCTAATGCCTGGCTTGGAGTCATGTTCATTTTCCAGTTACCAGCTACGATTTTTCTTCTTGCCATTTTAATTTTCTCCTTTTTTCTTATTAGACTTCAGCTGCTGAATCGCATCTATTTGTCGTCTGCTGCTGCAACACCCGGTAATGTCTTTCCTTCTAAGAATTCAAGGGAAGCACCGCCGCCTGTGGAGATGTGAGACATTTTGTCTGCAAATCCTAACTGGTTAACAGCTGCTGCGGAGTCACCGCCACCGATAATGGTTGTAGCGTCTGTTTCAGCAAGAGCTTTTGCAACTGCGATCGTACCTTTTGCAAGAACAGGGTTTTCGAATACACCCATAGGTCCGTTCCATACAACAGTCTTAGCAGATTTTACAGCTTCAGCGAAAAGTTCTGCAGATTTTGGTCCGATATCAAGACCCATTTTATCACCCGGGATTGCATCAGCTGCTACATAATCAACAGCGATTTCTGCATCGATTGGTGATGGGAAAGCATCTGCAACTGCTGCATCTACAGGAAGTAATAATTTCTTTCCTAAGCTTTCAGCTTTTGCAAGCATTTCTCTACAGTAGTCAAGTTTTTCATCGTCTACTAAAGATTTACCGATTTCCATGCCCTGTGCTTTTAAGAATGTGAATGCCATACCACCGCCGATGATCAAGGTATCACATTTTTCAAGTAAGTTAGAGATAACATTTAATTTATCTGCAACTTTAGCACCGCCAAGGATTGCAACGAATGGTCTTACAGGATTTTCTACAGCGTTTCCTAAGAATTCGATTTCTTTCTGCATTAAGTATCCAACCGCACAGTCGCCGCCTTTTGCACGAACAACGTCTGTTACACCTGCTACAGATGCATGAGCTCTGTGGGAAGAACCGAAAGCGTCACATACATATGCATCGCAAAGGTCTGCTAATTCTTTAGAGAATTCTTCGCCGTTCTTTGTTTCTTCTTTTCCACGGAAACGTGTATTCTGAAGTAATACAACATCTCCTTCGTTCATGGCTTCTACTGCTTTTGTTGCAGCTTCGCCTGTTACATTGTAATCTGCTACGAATACTACTTCTTTGCCTAATTTTTCAGAAAGTCTTTTTGCTACAGGAGCTAAAGATTCTTTCTCGTTTGGTCCTTCTTTAACTTTTCCAAGATGAGAGCAAAGGATAACTTTTGCACCATCTCCGATCAATTTGTTAATAGTAGGAAGAGCTGCGTTGATACGTGTTTCGTCTGTAATCACACCATCTTTTAATGGTACGTTGAAGTCACATCTTACTAAAACTCTTTTTCCTTTTGCGTTAAAATCGTCTACGCTTTTTTTGTTAAGTGACATTTTATTTGCCTCCTTGTAAATTAATTGTTAAAAAAGGGTCCGGTCCCAAAAGACCGGACCCTTTGAGGTCTAAATCAGTTACTGTTCACCCCGTTGTAGTGGTAGCTGAACAACAAACTAGAATAACCCTTCAAACACTGTCATGAATTATTTGTTCATTAATGTTCCGAAGTGTTTGATTGTACGAACCATCTGGCTTGTGTAGGAGTTTTCATTGTCATACCATGAAACTACCTGAACCTGTGTTGTGCCGTTGTCTAATGGAAGTACCATTGTCTGTGTAGCATCAAACAGGGAACCAAATCTCATACCTACGATATCGCTGGATACGATTTCATCTGTGTTGTATCCGAAAGATTCGTTAGAAGCTGCTTTCATAGCTGCGTTGATCTGATCAACTGTTACGTTTCCTTCAACAACTGCTGTTAAGATTGTTGTAGAACCTGTTGGGGTTGGTACACGCTGAGCAGCACCGATTAATTTTCCGTTTAATTCCGGAATTACTAAACCGATAGCTTTTGCAGCACCTGTGCTGTTTGGAACGATGTTGCAAGCAGCTGCACGAGAACGTCTCTTGTCACCTTTTCTCTGTGGTCCGTCAAGTGTCATCTGATCGCCTGTGTAAGCGTGGATTGTGCACATGATACCAGTTTTGATTGGTGCTAATTCGTTAAGTGCTTTAGCCATTGGTGCTAAGCAGTTTGTTGTACAAGATGCAGCAGAGATGATGTGGTCATCAGCTGTAAGCTTGTCATGGTTTACATTGTAAACGATTGTAGGAAGGTCGTTTCCAGCCGGAGCGGAAATAACAACATATTTAGCACCTGCATCGATGTGAGCCTGAGCTTTTGCTTTAGATGTGTAGAATCCTGTACATTCAAGAACTACATCAACACCGATTTCTCCCCAAGGAAGTTCAGCTGCGTTAGCTTTTGCATAAATTTTGATTTCTTTTCCATCAACTGTGATAGAATCTTCGCCAGCAGTAACTTTATCGCAGAGTTCATATCTACCCTGTGTAGAGTCATATTTTAATAAGTGTGCTAACATTTCCGGGCTTGTTAAATCGTTGATTGCAACGATTTCAAATCCTTCTGCTCCGAACATCTGTCTGAATGCAAGACGTCCGATACGTCCAAAACCATTAATTGCTACTTTAACTGCCATGATTTTCATCCTCCTGAAATATATTAATGCATAAAAGTAAGAGCTTGGGCTATTTGTTAAAACATTCCCAATCTGCTAATATTGTACATAATCCGATACAAAAATTCAAGTATTATTTTAGGTAAAATTTTGCACTTTTAAAATTACCCGGTTTTACCCGGTTTTCGGCGGAAAAATCGCCGTTATTATTTACTTTCTAAAATACTTAAGATATATTATATCTGTTCATAAACCTTTCGATACGTAAATTTTTCAAATAATTTACGCGATTGGTGGGAACTGATCACTTATTATTAATTAGAGGTTTACTTATGATCACCTGCGACTTTCATAACCACACCAGCTTTTCTGCAGACTGCAAGGCGTCTCCGGAAAGCATGTTGGAACAGGCCATTTCCCTTGGCCTCCAATACCTTTGTATGACAGATCATATGGATCTTGATTTTCCATATCCTGATCTTGATTTTACCTTTGACGTGGACGAATATTTCGAAAAGCACCAAAAGCTTCGGGAAACCTATGGCCATCAGATCACTTTGCTTACAGGCATCGAAGCCGGTCTCCAGCCGGGCATTTACAAAGATCTTTCAAAGATCATTAATGGATATGGCTTCGACTTTGTCATTGGCTCCTCCCATCTGGTAGACCGGATGGACCCGTACTTCCCCGAATACTGGGAAAATCGTGAGGAGGCAGCCGGAATCTTACGCTATTTCGAAACGATTCTGGAAAATGTTGCAGAATTTGACAACATCGACGTGTACGGCCACATTGACTATATTGTGCGCTATGCTCCGTCAAAGGCTGAAAACTATTCTTATCAGAAATACGCGGAAATATTAGACGAAATCTTAAAAACATTAATTTCCAAAAATATCGGACTGGAGCTTAATACTGCAGGCTTTAAATATGGTCTCGGTTTTCCAAACCCTCACACGGATATTTTAAAACGTTACCGGGAGCTTGGAGGAGAGATCCTTACCATCGGCTCCGATGCCCACAGGCCGGAACATCTTGCCTACGATTTTGCAAAGGTGCCGGAGCTTTTGAAGGAATGTGGTTTTGAGTACTACACGATTTTCAGGAAGCGGAAAGCGGAATTCATAAAGCTATAAAAACAGGCAACTCTGAAAGTATTCATCAATCAGAGTTGCCTGTTTTTAATTATGGTTCCTTCGTTCCGATGATCGTACCGCCTCCAAGGACGATATCTCCATCATAAAATACTACAGCCTGCCCCGGTGTGATGGCTCTGACCGGTTCCGGGAAGGTACATTTCACCAGATCATCACCAATTACTTCCACGATGCACCTGGCACCTTTGTGGTTATATCGGATCTTGGCATCTACTTCAATGGAATCTTCCGGCCTTTCTATTCCCATCCAGTTTAAGCGGTTGGCATAAAGGACATTTCCAAAAACGTCACTGCCCTCTCCGATGACTACCTCATTGGTCTCCGGGCGAAGCTCTGTAACAAACACTCTTCTGCCCATGGGAAGGTCAAGTCCCTTTCTCTGGCCAACCGTATAATGAATGATCCCCTTATGTTTTCCTAAAATCTGACCGTCTGCTGTCACAAAATTCCCTTCCGGGATTTTTTTTCCAATGCTTTCTTCAATAAATCCTGCATAATCATCATCCGGCACAAAACAGATTTCCTGACTGTCGGGTTTATTTGCCACCCGAAGTCCGATCTCCTCTGCGATCTTACGGATTTCCTCTTTTTCGTAGTTTCCGCAGGGCATCAGTGTTTTGGAAAGCTGCTCCTGGGTAAGGTTATACAGGGCATAGGTCTGATCCT
This sequence comes from uncultured Lachnoclostridium sp., assembly GCA_945786935.1. Classification (GTDB taxonomy): domain Bacteria; phylum Bacillota; class Clostridia; order Lachnospirales; family Lachnospiraceae; genus HGM12587. The sequence goes on along the minus strand of CALZFY010000038.1, from coordinate 10,372 downwards.
TGGCATCTGTTTTTGATTTTTTCAGGGCGTACCTGCCGTTTGGCAGCTGCACCACCGTAGCATAATGTCCGGTGGCAATATAATCTGCCCCGATATCCAGACTGCGCTTTAACAGGCTTTCCCACTTCACATAGCGGTTGCATGCAATACAGGGATTGGGAGTTCTTCCATGTAAATATTCATCCACAAAATAGTCCATGACATTTTCTTTGAACTCTTTTTTGAAATTCATGACATAATAAGGAATTTCAAGCTGATTTGCCACCCGCCTTGCATCGTCCACCGCACTTAAGCCACAGCAGCCGCCGTTTTCTTCCTGTACGGTCTCCTCTTCATCCTGCCAGATCTGCATGGTGACTCCAATCACTTCATAACCCTGTTTTTTCAAAAGGTATGCTGCTACGGAAGAGTCTACCCCTCCGGACATTCCAACAACTACTTTCTTTCCTGCCATGAATTAATACTCTTCACTTTCCTCTTCTTCGCCTTCATGGATGTCTGACTTCGGTTTTTCCAGCCCTTCGATTTCAATTCCATGCTTCTGTGCATAATCCCAGAGTGCAGCATGAATTGCTTCTTCTGCCAAAAGGGAGCAATGTACTTTCACCGGCGGAAGTCCGTCCAGTGCATCCATAACAGCTTTATTCGTTACCTGTAATGCTTCATAAATGGTTTTTCCAATGACAAGCTCTGTTGCCATACTGGAGGTTGCCACTGCAGCACCACAGCCGAAGGTCTTGAATTTACAGTCTTTGATCACCTGGTTTTCATCAATATCCAGGTAGATTCTCATAATATCTCCACATTTTGCGTTACCAACCGTACCAACACCGCTGGCATTTTCAATTTCTCCTACATTTCTCGGGTTTTTAAAATGATCCATTACTTTATCGCTATACATGTTTTAAATTCTCCTATACGTATTATTTTTATTTATGTTTTCTCATAAAATCCTCATACAATGGGGACATGCTTCTTAAGCGGGCTACAATATCCTTAATGGTTTCCACTACAAAATCAATATCTTCCTTTGTAGTCTCTTCGCTTAATGTCAGTCTCAATGATCCGTGTGCGATCTCATGAGGCAGTCCGATGGCCAGAAGTACATGGGACGGATCTAAAGATCCTGAAGTACATGCAGAACCTGAGGAACCGCAGATGCCTTCCATATCCAGCATGATCAGTAAGGATTCCCCTTCAATAAACTGAAAGCTGAAGTTTGCATTGTTTGGAAGTCTGTCTGTACGGTGTCCGTTTAATCTGGTAAATGGTACTTCCTTTAATACTCTGTCGATCAGATAATCACGAAGCTCGATTTCTTTCTCGGTACGTTCCTTCATGGTGCGCACTGCTCTCTCTACGGCTGCTCCGTATCCTACGATACCCGGAATATTTTCTGTACCTGCACGGCGTTTTCTCTCCTGTGCACCTCCATGTACAAAGGAGCGGATTTTTACTCCTTTTCTGATATAAAGGAATCCGATTCCTTTTGGTCCATTCAGCTTATGGCCGCTGGAGCTTAACATATCAATATTTAATTCATCCACATTGATCGGCACCTGTCCGAAAGCCTGTACGGCATCAGTATGGAATAAAATACCATGCTCTTTTGCAATGGCACCGATTTCTTTGATGGGCTCCATGGTACCAATTTCATTATTTGCAAACATTACAGAAATCAAAATGGTTTCCGGACGGATCGCTTTTTTTAATTCATCTAATTTCACAACACCATTTTCATCTACATTCAGGTAAGTAACCTCGAATCCGTTTTTCTCCAGCCATTCACAGGTATGGAGAATCGCGTGATGCTCGATCTTCGTCGTAATGATGTGGTTTCCTTTTGCCTTATAAGCTTCCGCAGTTGCTTTTAATGCCCAGTTATCTGCTTCACTTCCGCCTGCAGTAAAATAAATCTCATTGGTCTGTGCTCCCAATGCATTTGCAATGGTCTCACGGGCAGCAGTCATTGCTTCCTTGCTTTTTCCTGCAAATCCGTAGACACTGGATGCATTGCCGTAATATTCTGTAAAATACGGAAGCATTGCCTCTACAACTTCCGGTGCAGTCTTTGTGGTCGCTGCATTATCGAGATAAATCATTTTTTTCATATTTCACACCCCTATTTCTTACATGCGCCGGAGTTTACATCCGGTCCGCTATCTATGATACTTTCTCTGATGAGTTCTTCCAGATTGATTCCGTCTACCGTCTGATTAATGCTCTCATTAATCTTCTGCCAGACATATTTTGTGACACATCCGCCGGATTCTTCACAGCCGGAGGCTCCGGGAAGTCCTGCACAATCCACCGGATCCAAGCTCCCTTCCAATGCCCTTAGCACATCTCCCACAGAAATTTCACTTGCAGGCTTTGCCAGCTTATATCCGCCGCCGGCGCCACGTACACTTACGATCATACCTGCCTTTCGAAGCTTTGGAATCAGCTGTTCCAAGTAGCTTTCTGAAATTTTCTGTCTCGTTGCAATACTTGCAATGGAAACTGCTTCATCCTTGCTGTGGATGGCCAGATCAATCATGGCTCGAAGACCATATCGTCCTTTCGTTGACAGCTTCATAATATCCCTCTTTTTATTCCGACTATTTTTGTCGGATTTCTAAAAAGATATTAAACCTATGTACACGTTCTGTCAAGCATTCTTTTTGAATATATTTTGGAAAAAAGGGTAACAGGATTTGATGAGTAAAACAAATAATCTATTATTGAAAGGAACACTTCTTCTGACCCTTGCCGGACTCCTTAGTCGAATTATGGGGTTCTTCTATAAAATATTCCTTGCAGGCTTCATTGGTGCAGAAGGAATGGGAATTTATCAGCTGATTTTTCCCGTTTATTCCGTATGCTTTTCTCTCTGTGCTTCCGGCATCGAAACTGCGATTTCCAAGCTCACTGCGGCAAAATGTGCCACAGGAAATTCCGGGCAGGCCATTGGGATTTTAAAGACAGGTCTCCTTTTATCTCTGACTCTTTCTCTGGGCTGTTCCTTTGTTATTTTCAGGTTTTCTTCTTTTCTGTCCCTTTACTTCTTAAAAGAACCGCGCTGTGGGCAGCTGCTTCGGATTCTGGCCGTGACTATTCCTTTTGGAACTATGCAGTCCTGCATTTGCGGATATTATCTTGGTGTTCATAAGGCTTTCGTTCCATCCATAGCACAGCTGGTGGAGCAGACCTTTCGTATCGGATGCGTCTTTTTACTGCAGCACATTTATCTTACCAACAAAATGGAAATCTCTCCTGCCATTGCCGTGATTGGCCTTGTTTTTGGTGAAATCTGTTCTTTTCTTTTTACAGTCACCTGTTTATCCTACCACCCTTCCCGGCTAAACAAAGAACATGCAAATATAGCGGCATACCTTCCGGAAATATTTTCTCTGGCTGTCCCCTTAACTACCAGCCGGATTCTGATTAATCTTTTGGTCAGCCTGGAGGCAGTCACTATCCCTTATGCCCTGAAAGCTTATGGAATGGAGCATTCCCAGGCACTTAGCATTTACGGAATATTAAACGGAATGGTACTGCCCCTGATCTTATTCCCAAATGCACTGACCGGTTCTGTTTCTTTGATGCTGCTTCCCACAGTCTCCGAATCCCAGGCTATGGGAAATCTTGAGGAGTTAAAACATACGGTCAAAACCACCTTTTCTTTTTGTCTGCTATTAGGCGGACTGTGTACCCTGTTTTTTCTCCTGTTCGGTGACCTTCTGGGTTCCGTAGTATTTTCCAGTACCCTTGCAGGAAGCTTTATCACCACCCTTTCCTGGCTTTGTCCCTTTTTATACTTAAATACCACATTAAACAGCGTTTTAAATGGCCTGGGAAAAACTTCCGTGACATTTTTCAATGGGATTGCCGGACTGTTTATCCGTATCGTATTTTTATGGTTTTTTGTACCGAAATTTGGAATCAAAGGACATTTGATCGGACTTTTACTAAGCCAGCTTTTTGTCACATTTTCCGGCTGTACCTTTTTACATAAATACTTTCTAAGGAGCGTTTCCTGAGCTGCAAAATCCATTCCGAGGTTGATTTCACTTTTCAGCTGTATTATAATAAAGCGCAGTGAATACAAGACAAAAGAAAAGGCAGTGATCTATCCACTGCCGGAGGAGTACTTATGGGATTTGAATTTGTGAAAAAACTTCCAACACCTGCGGAAATCAAGGAGCAGTATCCGATTTCCAAAGAAATCGAAAGAATCAAAGCAGAAAGGGATGAGGAAATTCGAAAGGTCATCACCGGAGAAAGCGACAAATTTTTGGCAATCATCGGTCCCTGCTCTGCTGATAACGAGGAGGCTGTCTGCGATTACATCAGCAGACTGGCACCGGTCCAGGAAAAGATCAAAGATAAGGTGATCATTATTCCAAGGATCTATACCAACAAACCACGTACAACCGGAGAAGGTTACAAGGGAATCGTTCATCAGCCGGACCCGGAAGGAAAGCCGGACTTGCTGGCAGGTCTCATTGCCATGAGAAAAATGCACATGAGAGCGATCGAAGAAACAGGTCTTACACCTGCCGATGAAATGCTTTATCCGGAAAACTACCGCTACCTTTCCGATATTCTTTCTTATGTAGCTATCGGTGCACGTTCTGTAGAAGATCAGCAGCATCGTCTGACTGTCAGTGGTTTTGATGTACCTGCAGGCATGAAAAACCCTACCAGTGGTGATATGACTGTCATGTTAAACTCCGTCGTAGCTGCCCAGCACGCACATACCTTTATCTACCGCGGATGGGAAGTCAATACCGACGGAAACCCTCTTGCACATGTCATTTTACGAGGTGCAGTCAATAAACGCGGTGTAAACCAGCCAAACTATCATTATGAAGACCTTATGACTTTACTTTCCCTTTACGGTGAAAGAAATCTGAAAAATCCGGCTGCTATCATCGATACGAACCATTCCAATTCTGCTAAGAAATTTAAGGAACAGATCCGTATCACCCAGGAAATTCTCCACAGCCGTAAATATAACAAAGATATCCATACTCTGGTCAAAGGTGTGATGATCGAAAGCTACATTGTAGAAGGAAATCAGTCCGTTCATGACAGATGCTACGGAAAATCTATCACAGATCCATGCCTTGGATGGGAGGATTCCGAAAAACTGTTATACGATATTGCGGAAAACTGTTAATATCTTATTTAGACAAAAAAGCAGTGATAAAAGAGTTTTATTTCTCTTTCATCACCGCTTTTTTATTTTTCCTAACCTCTGGGGTGAAATCTCTTATATACATCACGCACATTTGCTGCCTGCATTTCCACATACATCTGTGTGGTGGAGTTATCCGCATGTCCCATCATTTTTTTCACTGACTGCACATCTGCTCCATTCTCCAGAAGATGGGCTGCAAAAGAATGACGGAAAGTATGAGGTGTGATCTCTTTTTCAATCCCGGCCTTATCTGCATAAAATTTAATCAGTTTCCAAAAGCCCTGACGACTCATTGGCTTTCCGGAGCAATTCACAAAAAGATACTCGCTTTCCTTTCCTTCCACCATATGTTCTCTGGTACCATCCATATAACGAACCAAAGCATTCTTTGCCTCTGTTCCAAAAGGAATGATACGGTCTTTGGATTTTTCATGGCAAACCAGATACTCCATCGGTAAATTCATATCCTCTACTTTTAAGGATATCAGCTCTGACACACGAATCCCGGTGGCATATAAAACTTCCAGCATAGCTCTGTCCCGGACTCCCTTATCTGACCGAAGATCAGGCCCTTCCATGAGCTTTTGCGTCTCCAAAATTGTTAAAGTCTGTGGAAATTTCTTTTCTACCTTTGGTGGTTTTAAATTTTCTGCCGGATCTTTTTCAATTTTTCCCTGCTTTTGACAATATTCAAAAAAACCCTTAAACGATGCGATGGATCTGGATACCGTAGATGGTGCCTTCCCTTCTCTCTCTAAAAAAAGTATATAGGAATTCAGTGATGTCTCACTGACTTCACTGACATGATTTACTCCCTGCTCTCCTAAAAAGTCCGTCAGCTTCCTCAAATCCCTTTCATATGAAATCTTTGTGTTATAGGAAGCATTTCGACTGCTGCTCAAATAATCGATATACCCTCGAATATTTTCTTCCATTGTATTTCCTCCCCCAAAAATTACAATCCCCTCATGGTGATTATACATTTTTTTGTAGGAAAATCAATCGCTTTTTTCCATGGAAAACCCTTGAAAATCAAGCATTTTCCTGCTTTGCACAACATTTCGCAACATACCCTTACAACACCCACTAGATATTGTTATGTAAAGTGGTATTAAATATTTAAAATATTTTGCAGAAAATTTAAAATGACAGGATTTACGGTATACTCCAGATACACCCCAAAAAGGGTAAGCAGCACTGATAATTTGTAGATACGACTCCACACCCTGGAAGACCAGGGACTTAAGGCACATCGAAGCAGAATCCAGGCAACAAACAGATAACAAAGATACTGGGGAAACATTGCCACAGGGAAGATCATCAGAAACTTCCATTGTTCCTTTCCCCATAGGTACAGGACAGAAAAAATCCCTGCCATAAGATAGACCAGTAAAAGCGTTAAAACCGACACCTTCAGACTCCTTCTGTTTTTGCAAATTCTTAAAAGAATCACCGGACACAGCCGCAGTAATATCATTCGAAACAGCATAAAAAAACCTCCCATACACGCTAGTATATGAAAGGTTTTTGCTTTTTAGGTTTATTTTGCGTAATCTGTAACGCGGCTTTCGCGAATTACATTTACCTTAATCTGTCCCGGGTATTCCATCTCAGCTTCAATCTGCTTGGAAATTTTTCTGGCCATCAATACCATATCTGCATCGCTGACCATTTCCGGTACAACCATAATACGAATCTCTCTTCCTGCCTGAATGGCAAAAGATTTGTCAACTCCCTGGAAGGAGTTAGTAATATCTTCAAGTTGTTTAAGTCTGTTTGTATAAGTTTCTAATGTTTCACGTCTTGCACCCGGTCTTGCTGCGGAAATAGTATCTGCAGCCTGTACAAGGCACGCAATCAGAGATGTAGGTTCTACATCGCCATGGTGTGATTCTACAGCATTGATCACTGTAGCAGATTCTTTGTATTTTCTACATAAATCCACTCCAATCTGGATATGAGAGCCTTCAACTTCGTGGTCAATAGATTTACCAATATCATGTAAAAGTCCTGCACGTTTTGCGACACGTACATCAACCCCGACTTCTGCAGCCAGAAGTCCTGCTAAATGAGCAACCTCTACAGAATGTTTTAAAGCATTCTGTCCGTAGCTTGTTCTAAATTTCATTCTACCAAGAAGCTTTACAAGTTCCGGATGGATTCCGTGAACTCCAACTTCTAATGTAGCAGCTTCACCTTCCTCACGAATCATGGTATCAACTTCTTTTTGAGCTTTTTCTACCATTTCCTCAATTCTTGCCGGATGAATACGTCCGTCAACAATCAATTTTTCAAGTGCAATTCTTGCTACTTCTCTACGAATCGGATCAAAGCTTGATAAGATAACTGCTTCCGGTGTATCGTCAATGATCAGATCTACACCAGTCATTGTTTCCAATGTACGGATATTACGACCTTCGCGTCCAATGATACGTCCTTTCATCTCATCACTTGGAAGCTGTACTACAGAGATTGTAGTTTCAGATACATGGTCTGCTGCACATTTCTGAATGGCAGTTACCACATAATCTTTCGCTTTCTTTGCCGCTTCTTCTTTTGCTTTGTTTTCTAATTCCCTAACCAACTTGGCAGCATCGGTCTTTACTTCGTCCTCAACTGCTTTTAAAAGATATTCTTTTGCCTGTTCGGAGGTTAAACCAGAGATTCTTTCCAGTTCCTGTACTCTTTTTTCGTAAATATCATCAATTTCTGCCGCTTTTTTTGCAAGACGTTCTTCTTTGTTTGCGAAATTAGCTTCTCTTTTCTCCAGAGCAGCGGACTTTTTATCCAACTGTTCCTCCTTAGCGAGAATTCTTCTTTCGTAACGCTGAACTTCCGCTCTGCTTTCCTTGATCTCACGCTCGGATTCATTCTTCATACGTAAAGATTCTTCCTTCGCTTCAAGCAAAGCCTCACGCTTCTTGGTCTCGGCAGTCTTTAATGCTTCATCTATTATTTCTCGTGCCTTTGTCTCTGCATTGCCGATTTTCTTCTCTGAAGAAGACTTATAAAGGCTGACAGACACAACTGACGCAATGATAACAGCTGCTATAATAGCAATCACACAAAAAATTACTGCTATTCCAGTCACAGGAGCACCTCCTTTATTTAATTTTCATTGTTCGCAATACAACATGTAAATTTTATACTTTTTTATGCATTATGTCAAGTCAAAAACCTTTTTCAGGTCCTCAATTTGGAAACCTTTTCTCATCATGTAGGCAAAGAACTTTTGTTTCTGCTCATAATCGCAGTTCTTTGGGTCAATCTTTCTCTTTTTCAGATGCTTTTCCACCACTTCTGTCACGTCCGCCACCATAGCAGTCTCAAAACCTCTTCGAATGTCCTCTTTGGATACTCCTTTTTTTAAAAACAGCTCCTGCTCGATCTGCCGGCGGCTTTTGTTTCTGCTCTTGCTTTCTATATAGTTTCTTACATACCGTTCATCATCCAGATAACCATAGCTTTTGACATATCCAATGGCCTCATCTACCGCCTGGGGACAATAGGAAGCCTCCAGTTTTTCCCGAAGCATTGCTTCTGTACGGTCCATGGCCGTTAAAAGATGAAGGGCGCGCAATTTTGCGCGCCTGATCTCATCCCTGATTTCTACTTCAGTCAATTCTTTTACCGGAAGATCCTCTTCCTCAAAAAATTCTCTATCCAACATACTATTCCTGTTCTGCCGGTGCAGCTTCTCCCTGATTCAGGCCATAATGCTCACGAATCTTACGTTCCACTTCCTCTGCCACCTCCGGATGGGAAGCGATAAAGGCTTTGGCATTTTCTCGTCCCTGACCGATCTTTTCGCCTTCATAAGCATACCATGCACCACTCTTGGAAATGATCCCCAGGTTTGCTGCAATGTCAATAAGATCGCCTTCCTTAACGATTCCCTTACCAAACATAATATCAAATTCTGCTTCCTTAAATGGGGGAGCTACTTTATTTTTCACGACTTTGACTCTGGTATGGTTACCAACTACTTCACCGCCCTGTTTTAAGGTTTCCACTCTTCTGACATCCAGACGGATAGAAGCATAGAATTTTAATGCACGGCCGCCGGTCGTTGTTTCCGGATTACCGAACATCACGCCGATTTTCATGCGGATTTGGTTGATGAAAATAACGATACAGTTGGATTTGCTGATCACTGCAGTCAGCTTACGCAGTGCCTGAGACATCAGTCTTGCCTGAAGACCCATATGGGAATCACCCATATCTCCATCAATTTCCTGTTTTGGAACCAGGGCTGCTACAGAGTCCACGATCACGATATCCACTGCGCCGGAACGAACCATAGTTTCCGTAATCTCCAATGCCTGCTCTCCGCAGTCCGGCTGGGAAATATAAAGGTTGTCGATATCTACACCGATATTCTTGGCATAAGCCGGATCCAATGCGTGCTCCGCGTCGATAAATCCTGCCACGCCGCCTCTTTTCTGCACTTCTGCTACCATATGTAATGCAACTGTAGTTTTACCTGAAGACTCCGGTCCGTAAATTTCAATGATACGTCCTTTCGGCACTCCGCCCAAACCTAATGCGATATCAAGACTTAAGGAACCTGTGGGAACTGTCTCTACCTGCATGTGAGAAGTATCTCCCAGCTTCATCACGGCTCCCTTACCATACTGTTTTTCTATCTGACCCAAAGCTGCTTCCAATGCTTTTTGCTTTTCATCTTTACTTGCCATTTGCTTACTCCTTCAATGAACATTTGTTCGCTCTATTGGTTATCATAGTAGTATAAAACCGTTCTTCTGTCAACCATTTTCGAACATATTTTCGTTTTTTATTTCTTTGAGAACTTTGTGCGAAATGCACCTTAAGAAAGTATTACTTCCATAAGGATATCACACTTATGATACTCTTTCAAGCTGTTACTGTTCCGACAGCTAATGAACCTTTGTATATTAACAAAGATAATCCCTGTACTTCTGGAAAATGGCAAGCTCACACCGTACCTTTAAAAGCGTCCCCTGATCCTCATAAGATGTTTCATAAACCATACAGTTTTGCATAATGTCAGACACTGCCCGTCCGTCTGCATATGGTACAAGAAACTGTGCATCCAGATATCCTGCATGGAGCTTGTGAAAAATCATATCAATAAGCTCCGGGATACCATCTCCTGTTTTTGCAGACAGATAGATCTTATCCTCTCCCCGGATCACCGGAAGAGAT
>CALZFY010000037.1:0-24025 GCA_945786935.1 uncultured Lachnoclostridium sp. | reverse complement strand
GCTGATGACGTCTTTTCCGATTTTGGCATCTAAAATTGCCTGTTTTAAAGGGGCACCGGGTGCTGCCAAAAGGGCATACTCGATCACCTGAAATGCAAGATATAATTCCTTATCAAGACTGGTTCCCACCACTGCATTGTAGGAAAGATAGGTATTGTCTTTTTCCTCCTCTGCATCGGAAATTGGGTATTCCAGTACCAGTTTTTTTGTTTCTTCAAAAGGCTTCTGCATTGGCAGAGTGGAATCCACCGTAATCTGATCATACTCGCATAAATATTCCCGGTCCAGCCACTCCAGCTTTTCTGCCATATCCATATCTCCATAGAGATAAATATAACTATTGGACGGATGATAATATTTTTTATGGAATTCTAAAAACTGCTCCCAGGAAAGTTCCGGTATCACTTCCGGATTTCCCCCGGACTCATTTCCATAAGGAGTATCCGGGAACAGTGCTGCCATGATTTCTCTATCCAGCACATCCTCCGGAGACGAAAAAGCTCCCTTCATCTCATTATAAACAACACCGTTTAATGTCAGCTCACCCTCCGGAGCTTCCAGCTCATAATGCCAGCCTTCCTGGCGGAAGATTTCTTCTTTCTCATAAATATTCGGATGAAATACTGCATCCAGATAAACATCCATCAGGTTCTGGAAGTCTGCATCATTACAGCTTGCTACAGGGTAAACTGTCTTATCAGAATAGGTGATTGCATTTAAAAAAGTATTTAAAGATCCCTTCACCAGTTCTACAAAGGGATCTTTAACCGGGAACTTTCTGGATCCGCAGAGGACGGAATGCTCCAGAATGTGCGGAAGTCCTGTACTGTCCTGTGGCGGAGTTCGAAAACCAATGGTAAATACCTTATTTTCGTCATCATTGGATAACAGTGCGATTCTCGCACCGGATTTTTTATGCTTCAAAAGACAGGCTACGCTGTCAAGCTCCTGAATGTGATGCTTTTCTAATAATTCATAGGCTGTGAGATTTTCTATTTTCATTTCATACCTCGATACTTCATAACTGTTCAGTGCCTTTCAGCTCCTGGCTTCTAAACAGTTTTTATTTTATATTATTTACAATATCTTACAGTATAGCAAAAAAAGGGGGCTGGTTCAACCAGTCCCCTCCGAAATCTTATTGCATACTTCTGATTAGCAGTTTTCTTTTAAGAATGCTTCTACTGCTGCTGCAGCTGCTTCTTCATCTTCACCTTCTACAGTAACAGTAATTTCCTGTCCCTGTTTGATTCCAAGGCTCATAACAGCCATGATTCTTTTAGCATCTGCTTTTTTTGCTCCGCTGTCAAGTGTGATAGCGCTCTTGAAGCCTGCTGCCATTTTTACGATCAGTCCAGCTGGTCTTGCATGGATTCCTAATGGATCTGTGATTGTGTATTTGATTTCTTTCATTTTTATTTTCTCCTTTATAATTATTTTTTATTAATATTTTTGTAACTGTTCAGAAGCCACTATTCCGCGAGGGTTTTCGTAAGAAAATCCCGAGTTTAGCAAGCAAAAATCCGCAATTATTCCGTTTCGCGGATCTTCTGACGAAGCTCCAGTGTAAATACCGGTGAAACAGAAAGTTCATCAATACCCATCTGGATAAATCTGCGTGTCAGTTCCATATCAGCACCTAATTCACCGCAAATACCACACCATGCTCCATGTGCATGTGCATTTTCAATGGTCTTCTGGATCATACGGAGCACTGCCTCATGATGTGCATCATAGAATGGTTCCAACGCCTGATTCTGACGGTCAATTGCCAATGTATACTGTGTTAAGTCATTGGTTCCGATAGAGAAGAATTCTACTTCTGCAGCCAGCTGATCACTGATCATAACAGCTGCCGGTGTCTCAACCATGATACCCAGCTCTACATCACCAAACGGAATGTCGTTACGTGTTAATTCTTCTTTTACTTCCTCAACGATTTCCTTAATACGAACGATCTCGCTTACGGAAATAATCATTGGGAACATAATGGAAACTTTTCCAAATGCAGATGCACGGTAAATTGCACGAAGCTGAGTCTTAAACATCTCTACTCTTTCCAGACAAATACGGATTGCCCTAAAGCCCAGTGCCGGGTTCTCTTCTTTTGCAATGTTAAAGTAATCCGCCTGCTTATCAGCTCCGATGTCCAGTGTACGGATGATAACCTTCTTGCCGCCCATTCTGGAAACTACTGTTTTGTAAGCTTCAAACTGCTCTTCCTCTGTTGGATAGTTGTCTCTGCCAAGATATAAGAACTCACTTCTGAATAAGCCGATACCTTCACTGTCGTTTTCCAGCACAGCATCAACATCTTCTACACCACCGATATTGGCATATAAATGAACATGCTTTCCGCTCTTTGTCACTGTTGGCAGACCCTTTAAAGCCTGAAGCATACGACGGCGCTCTTCTGCACGTTTCTGTTTTTCTTTCATTTCAGCCATGACTACTTCATCCGGCTCAATATAGATCTTACCAGTAAAGCCGTCAACGATTGCCATTTTTCCATTGTACTCCAGATCAAGCTCAATATCTGTTGTAACTAAAGATGGAATGTTCATCATACGTGCAAGGATTGCTGTATGAGAGTTTGCACTTCCTTTCTGTGTTACGATAGCAAGCATTTTATCTTTCTCGAACTGTACAGTCTCACTTGGTGCAAGATCTTCTGCAACAATGATCACAGGTTCCGGCATTGCTTCTGCACTTACCTGAGTTCCGTTTAAGATGGAGATCACTCTGTCTGAAACATCCTTAACATCCACAGCACGTCCACTCATGTATTCATCATTCATGGCGATAAACATCGCAGCAAACTGCTCTGCAGTTACGAATACTGCGTATTCTGCATTCATCTTGTCCCCTTCGATGATTCCCTGAATAGACTCTACATAGTCTAAATCTTCCAGAAGCTGCTGATGCATTTCAAAAATCATCGCTTCTTCTTCACCGATGTCTTTACAGGTTTTTTCATATAAAGCCTGCAGCTGTGTAATTGCTTTTGCCTGTGCAGCCTTAAATCTTTCAAATTCAGCTGCCGGATCTTCAATCTGATACTTCTCTACTGCATTTTCAGCTTTTTTATAGACAAAGATTTTACCAATGGCTACTCCCGAAAATACACTTTTACCCTGACAAGTAATCATTTTCTTTTCCTCCACTTCCCCTTGGATTTCAAACATAAAATATACTGATACTATAGCAGTTTTGTGCGAAATAGTCAATTAAATAACACATTTTACTCTTTTTGGTAACATCATCCATAAAAATTACAAACAAAAACAGGGGACAGCAACCGCTGTCCCCCAAAACAAACACACTTATTTTATTACATTAAAGTTTTAACAAACTCTTTGGATGGGCTAGGAATTACTGCGTAATCAAGCATTGTTCCTTCATCCTTTAATAATTCTACAGTTTCTTCTACTGCTGCCTCTACTGCTGCAACACTTCCGGTCAGAAGAACGTAGGATTTACCGCACATACCACGTGCTACACGAATTTCAAACACGTCTACCTGTGCTGTTTTTGCTGCATGGTCAGCTGCAACGATTGCAGATGCACCTGTGAATGTTTCGATTACACCCAGTGCTTTTACTTCATCGATCTCTGCTGTACATGTCAGCGCTCTGAAAATTGAATCATGCGGGTTACCAAGTACAAAATTGTCAATGAGCTGTTCCGGATACTGAACCATTGCAGCATCAACAGATACTCTGACTGCACTTAAGTCACCGCTGAATAAAATTATAAATTTACCGGGACAAACTGTCTGAGCCTGGATCAGCTCAACGTCTGCTGTCTTTACGATTAAGTCCGCAGCTTTAATACCAGTGGAGACAGTTTTGTATTCTACCATTCCAATTGCCTTACTCATTCTCTCATCTCCATTTATGCTTTAATAGTTACGAAGTTTTCGGTTACTGCAGTCACTTTACCATTGATACTTGCATGGATGGGGGCTCCAAGAGCACCTTCCGGAGGAGCAGCGATTTTCTGTCCTACGGTTACAACATCCCCTGTCTTTACGATCGGGCTGCAAGGAGCACCAATGTTCTGGCGCATGACAAGTTTAACTTCCTTGAAATCGCCATTGAATGGCTGCATTGGAGCAGGCACATCAAGATGATGTAATCCCAGACGGTTTACAAGGCGATGTTCAGGAACTCTTCTTTCCTGACGCATTTCACTAACCGGCTTCATAGGTCTTACCGGTGGTTTCACGCCTTTTGCACGTAAACCTGCTTTATAAGCATCCAGTAATCTTCTCGGTGATAAATCCTGATGGCAGGAGTACATTTCACATACACCACAGGATACACAGAAGAAGGAATCCAGGAACGGTTCCACATCATAGGTAGTTCCATTAGCGATAGCTCTCATAAATTCATGTGGTTTGATTCCCTGTCCAAGAAGATTTCTCGGGCAAAGCATCGTACACATAGAACACTGAGAACATACGGACATTGCATTACGGATATCCAGCTTGCTTGTTCTCTGTCTCTTTTCGATTGGAGGACAAGTTGGTGGTAATACAAGGATCGCTTTCGTAGTTTTTGTGACAATATCATTCATAGAGCAGATACGACCTGTCATAGGTCCGCCCATGAGCATGACATAATCATCTGTTGTTGTACCGCCTGCCAGGGCAACTGCATCTTTTACAGAAATACCCACCGGTACATGAACGGTTACAGGATTCTTTACAAGACCTGCAACTGTCAGGAATTTTGTTGTTACGTTTTCTCCGCTTGTAATTTTATGATAAGCGTTCAGGACAGTCTCCACATTGACTACTACACAGCCCTGTGTAATTGGAATCTGTCCATGGGTAACAACCTTTCCTGTTACTTCATAGATCAGGATAACTTCGTCACCTGCCGGATAAATATCCGGCAAAATATGTAGACGTAACTTGTCATACTGACCAATACTGTTATTGATTGCTTCAATAGAAGCGACATAGGATTTCTTTACAGCGATAACGCCTTCCTTTGCACCCATTGCCTCTGTTAACATCTGCATTCCGGAAAGAACTTCATTTGTATATTCAACCAGAAGCTGTCTGTCAACCTTCATCAATGGTTCACATTCTGCCGCATTTAAAATTACTGTTTCTGCCTGATCAGAAAGTTTTGCATAAGTTGGGAAGCCTGCGCCTCCGGCACCTACGACACCGCCATCTAGTAAAGCTTTTTTGATTTCGTCTAAGTTCATTTGACTCACTCCAACCATTTACGCTATTCCATTATGACAATTTTCTGTGGATCGTCTACAATACCAACGATACACGCATCTACTGGAGAATCCTGGTTGCCACAGCCAACGCGCGCTGCGCTACCTTCTGCAACTAAAACAATGTCATTGTTTCCGGCACCTACCGGGTCTACTGCCACGATTCTGCTTCGTTCGCCTCCTGTTTTGACAAGAGGTTCCACGATCATAAACTTACTTCCGATCAGATTATCGTTTTTTCGTGTACAGATCACCGTACCGACTACTTTACCAATGATCATATTTTCCTCCAAAGTTTTTATTTGATCAGAATACCCATATCTTTTCCAATACCGAGACCATTAGCTTCGTCTGTATCGATATGCATTTCCAATGTGAAGGTCGGGTCAACACGGATGATGACATCTTCCATGACACCGCCTCTGTCGTTATCAAATCTTACTTTTACTGACTGGCCATTTGTCACACCAAATTTTTTGGCATCATCCGGAGACATATGAATGTGGCGTTTTGCAACGATACATCCTTCTTCCAGATATACAACTCCTTTTGGTCCGACAACTGCAATCGGAGCAGAACCTTCGATTTTTCCGGATTCTCTGATCGGAGCTTTGACTCCCAGTTTGATACAATCTGTTTTAGAGATTTCTACCTGAGAAGCTTTACGGCAAGGTCCTAAGATTCTAACGTTTTCAATGGCACGAAGCTTTGTTCCAACTAAAGTTACCAGTTCATTGGATGCAAACTGTCCGCCCATTAATTCTTTTTTCTTTGTCAGCTGATATCCTTTGCCAAACAGTTCATCTACATGCTCCTGGGTAAGGTGTACATGACGCGCAGAAATTCCGATTGGAATACTTTCTGTGCTTTCTGTTTCCTGGCAGGAGTTTTTCAGCTGTTCAACAACCATTTTCGTGATTGCCTGAACTAATTGTTCCTGCTGCATAGATTACCTTCCTCTCTCATCCGTATTATGAAATACAGATATTATCTCAGCTGTAAATAGCCTGATTATTTGATCTGTGGAAGGATGTTTTCAACATCAGTATGTGGTCTTGGGATTACATGTACTGCAATGACTTCGCCTAATCTTGCTGCACTTGCGCTTCCTGCTTCAACTGCTGCCTTTACTGCGCCGACATCGCCACGTACCATAACACTTACAAGACCGCTTCCGATTTTTTCTGTTCCAACTAAAACAACGTTCGCTGCTTTTAACATTGCATCTGCTGCTTCAATAGATGCGATCAAACCTCTTGTTTCGATCATTCCTAATGCCTGAAGTTCCATGATATTCCTCCTATTGGATCCATAAATTCCATTGATTACAGGAATTTATGTTTCTTCATACTCATTTCTATAAGCTTCATTGTTTCTTCATGTGGATTTGCGATGATCGCAGATGCCACAATATTTCCTTTTGCATTCAGTTTCGCACTTTCCACTGCTGCTGTCACTGCAGAAACCTCACCCTGAATCACACAGGTTACCAGGCGGCCGCCCAGTTTTTTCTCCCATGTCAGGAATTTTACTTCTGCTGCTTTCAGCATCACGTCAATTGCTTCAACCGCATCTGCTAAATTGGGTAACTCAATTAATCCTATTGATTTTGCTTTCATACGCATTCCCTTTTTTAACGCGGTCTACAGCGGATTATGAAAATCCGCTGTACCCTGATTCATTTTGTAACTGTCTGCTTCCAATCGTGCTATGTAAACAGTTACGGATCTTACTGATTATTTTATTATTTGATAACTGGTAAGATTGTTTCTACATCGCTGTGTGGTCTTGGGATTACATGTACTGCTACAAGTTCGCCAAGTCTGCTTGCTGCTGCGGAACCAGCTTCTACTGCAGATTTAACAGCTCCAACGTCTCCACGTACCATAACTGTTACAAGTCCGCTTCCGATTTTTTCTGTTCCGATTAATTTAACGTCTGCAGATTTAACCATAGCATCTGATGCTTCGATTGCTGCTACTAAACCTCTTGTTTCGATCATTCCTAATGCCTGTAAATTCATACTAATATCCTCCTTGGGGCTTTGCCCTTTTTGAACTTTTAAAAATGTAACTGTTTATGCTAAGTAAAAATTTCTTACGAAATTTTACCAGTGTTCGCCATTTTTTCAAAACGGCGAACTAGATAGCGCTGATCTTCAGCATTTTTTCCGTTTCAATATCCGGTGCTGAATTCATATGCTTTGTAACGACTCCGGTAACGCTCTTTGCTGCTGCTTCTGCCGCTTCCAATGCACTTTCAACATCTGCTACCGGTCCTCTGATCTTTAAACACATGATAAGTGGTACCGGAAGAGAATCTGCGTTTGCCGGTTTGTTCTTGTCCAAAGGATCAATGGTTACATTTCCGGCTTTTGCTGCTGCATCAGCTGCCACCAAAGCTGCAACACAGCCATATACTTCTAAGTAGCCTACTGCCTGAGCCATACCAATTCTCCTTACTATTCGTTAATGATAGCGATCTTAAGACCTGCCATTGCAAGGTTTGTCTTATGAGCTTCATTAATATCTTCAAGTTTGAATCTGTGTGTGATCAGCTTGCTTAACGGAAGTCCGATCTGTTTTGCACTCTTTAAGAAATCAAATGTGGTAGCGTAGTCTCTTAAGGTGTATACCCAGGAACCAACCGTTGTGATTTCTTTAGAGCAGATATCAAAGTGTGGATTGATGGTAGCATCTCCACCATTGATGAAGAATCCAAGTTCGCAAAGACCGCCGCCGTTTCTGATGAATTTGTAGATGTTTGCATGAGCAACAGGGCTTCCTGTACACTGGAATGCAAAATCTGCAAGATATCCGCCGAAGGATGCTTTTACGCCTTCTGTTAAAGCTTCCAGACCCTTATGATCTTTGAAGTTTACTGTTGCGGAAGCACCAAGTTCTTTTGCGAAATCAAGACGTTTCTGTTCGCCATCAACTGCTGTGATATTCTGAATACCCATTGTCTTTAAGATTGCGATACAGATCAGACCGATTGGTCCGCATCCCTGAACAACAACTCTGGAGTTGAATCTTAAAATACCGGTCGTTTTTGCTCTCTCTACTGCGTGGATCAAAACTGCACAAGGCTCAATTAAGATACGGGAATCCAGATCAAGGTCGCTTACGTTAAAGATGGTAGATCCGCCTCTGACTACAATATAGTCTGCGAACCATCCGTTGAGATGAATATCATCATCCGGAAGTAATCCGTATACGTCAGCGCCGCCAACATTCTGTTTGTTTAAATCGAACATTGTGATGTCCGGGTTATCTTTGAAGATCATACAGGTAACAACCTTGTCACCAACTGCAAGTGGTTTTCCTGCACTGTCCTTCTTAACATTTTTACCCATTTTTACGATTTCACCAGTACCTTCATGTCCAAGTACCAATGGAATCAGACCAAATGGATCTCTCTTGAATTCGTGAGCATCTGTACCGCAGATACCACATCCTTCTACTTTTACAAGAATATCATCATCACCGATGGTCGGGATTGGATATTCTTTAATTTCATAATTTTCCAGTGCTGTTAACATAGCAACTCTGGATGTTGCAGGAATCGCGCCGCCTGCTGCTTTGGCAGGTGCTGCTGCGGCTTTAGGTGCCGGAGCATCTTTGCCCTGCATTTCAGCTAAGACCTGAGCAACGATCTGTTCAATATTTAAATCTGCCATGTCGATTTCTCCTATCTAATACATAATGCGTCAACCATGACACATCTTCTGCTCTTTGTAAAGGATTTTGCAGAAGTAAGACCCTCACCTGTACGGCTGCAGATTGTGAAGGTTGGATATCCTTCTCCACCAAATCCGAGTGCTGCATAGGATGGACCGTTCTTTACGAAAATAGCGGTATCCAGTGTCTTGCCGTATTTTGTCAGGTTCTGAATGTTTGTTGAATGCATATGTGCGGAATGTCTGTTTCCATGTTCGAGAATCAATGCTGTTTCGATACCTTCATCAACATTTTTAACTCTTACAATACCAAGGATCGGCATCATAAGCTCTTCCCAGATCAATGGATGTTCTTTCTCACCTTCGAAGATGATACATCTGATGTCATCTCCTACAGTGACTCCGATCATTCCTAACAAAACTTTTGCGCTTCTTCCAACGCATTTTCTGTTCAATGTATACTTACCATTCTTTTCGATCAAAACTGTTTTTACCAGCTTGTCTACTTCTTCTTTGCTTGCATGATAGCAGCCGTTTTGTTCCATGTAGTAGATCAGCTCATCTGCAATGGTATCCACTGCGATAACTTCTTTTTCTGCGATACATGGAAGGTTGTTATCAAAAGTACATCCGTTAACGATGTCTTCCGCAGCCTTTGGAATGATTGCTGTTTCGTCAACCAATACAGGCGGGTTACCTGCACCGGCACCCATAGCTCTCTTTCCTGAGGAAAGAACAGTTGTAACAACTCCCGGACCGCCTGTTGCACAAAGTAAAGAAATATCCTTATGTGAGAAGATTACTTTACTTACCTCCATGGTAGGCTCTTTTACTGCAACTGCGATGTTTTCCGGTCCGCCAACTTCCACACTTGCACGGTTGATCATATCAATTGCAAGATTGGATACATTCTTTGCGGATGGATGCGGAGCGAATACAACAGTGTTTCCTGCTGCAATCATACCCATAGAGTTACAGATTACTGTCTCTGACGGGTTTGTAGAAGGACAAACAGCACCAATCACTCCGAATGGTCCCTGTTCTACTAAGGTTAAACCTCTGTCTCCGGACCATGCGATGGTACTTAAGTCTTCTGTACCTGGTGTTTTTTCAGCCACCAGCTGATGTTTCAAAATTTTGTGACCAACATTGCCCATTCCGGTTTCTTCAACACCAAGCTCTGCAAAAAGTTTTGCGTTTTCCAGTGTTTTTTTACGGATATTAGCAATGATCTTTTCTCTAAATTCAAGAGGCATCGGCTGGATTTCTTTTTGAGCTTTCTTAGCTGCTGCAATCGCATCTTCGATATCATCAAAGATACCCATCAGCTTTCTGTTAGCGATGGATGCTAATGTAGATGCTGCAGGAGCTTCGGCGGCTTCTGTCTTTGTAGGTGCGTTCATTCCCTGAAGAACGCTTCGAACGATATTTTGAATTTCCTGTTCGTTAATAGCCACGATTTATTCCCCCTGTAATCTTTTTACCCTGACAAAGAGATTACATCTGAGATAATACTCTCTTTGTAACTTCAGCAACGATTGCTTCAATGTTCTTGCCATCATTTGCACATGCTCCTGAAGCAGATTTGCAGGAATGGCAGCCTTTGCATCCGGCTGGGTTGTCTTTGTTGATCTCAGCGCAGAGGTTTGCAGGATGTTTTCCCGGAAGACCCATTTTTCTTCTGATTTCATATAATTTTTCGATAGTAGCTTTATCGAATTCCTTTGGTCCGCCTAACTGACGAGCTTTGTATAATAATTCTGCGTAGAATTCAACGGATTCCATTTTATGGTATGCAGCAAGAAGGTCTGTAGACCATGTTAAAGCACCATGGCTTTCAAGTAAAACTGCATCGTAATACGGAAGGAATTTTTCTACTGCGTCCGGGATTTCCATTGTAGATGGTGTTCCGTAAGGAGCGATTGGAACACATCCAAGTGCGATAACAGCTTCCGGCATGATTGGCTGTGTTAATGGAATACCTGCAATAGCGAATGCTGTAGCATAAGATGGATGAGCATGTACAACAGATCCAACGTCCGGTCTGCATTTGTAAACTCTCATGTGCATTTTGATTTCAGATGAAGGTCTGAAGTTTCCGTTTGCCTGAATGGTGTTACCATCTTTATCTACTTTACAGATGTACTCAGGTGTCATGAAACCTTTAGAAACACCTGTAGGTGTGCAAAGGAATTCATTGTCATTGAGTTTTACGGAAATGTTACCATCGTTTGCAGCAACCATTCCTCTGTCATAGATACGTTTACCTATGTCACAAATTTGTTTTTTGATTTCGTACTCGTTAGCCATACTAAAAAATCCTCCTTAATGTGTGTTTGTGTGGTTTTATTTCTGTTTTGTCAACATTCTAACACTTTTTCTGTTAAAAATCAATGGTTTTGGAAATATTTTTGCAATTTACAAAAAAGCCCGAAAAATCAATGTTTTTCGGGCTTTTTTAAGGTATTCTCCTTTTCGGTTTTCCTGTTTTTTTCAAATCAACATAATCCAACAAAATCCCAAATGTTGGTTTTCTGTTGCTTTGACACCAAAATTGTGGTTTTGTGCTTATTGTACAGATTCCTCCAAAACTACATTTATTCCTTGTTCATTTTGAATAGCGACCGTCAAACAACCGCTATCTTCTTATGATTCCTCTGCTGCTTTTTCTTCCTCAGATGTATTTTCTGCCAGAATATGGATTTTCTCTTTTGCAAGCTCTTCAATGGCAATAGAAAGAGACTTCTTACCGGCTGCTTTTACCTGTGGTTTTGCACCGGACACCAGCTGACGTGCTCTCTTACTTGTAGCCATAACAATAGAGTATCTGCTGTTAACTACCGGAGTTTCTCCTTCTTCTACTTCTTTGTTTACAACGTTCATTAAGTCTGAGTATGATGGATGTAACATATTTATTCCCCTTTCGAAAATTTACTGATCTGTTTTCTTAATTCGTCTACATCTTTTTGTCTTCTGGACATTTTCCAGCCTGCGCTCTGAATCATCCGGTGAACAGTCTCCACACATTCATCCAGGTCATCATTGACCACAAGATAATCATACTGTTCGATTCCTTTCGATTCTTCCACTGCTCTTGCAAGTCGTCTTTCAATAACTTCCGCACTTTCTGTGCCACGGTCCGTCAGACGCTGTTTTAATACATCTGCACTTGGTGGTGCGATAAATAACAGCAGTGCATCCGGAAACTGCTCTTTAATATGGAGCGCTCCCTGAATTTCAATCTCAAGGATTACGTCCCGGCCCTCCGACAGCTGCTCTTCCACATATTTTTTCGGTGTTCCGTAGTAGTTGCCCACATAGCAGGCATACTCCAGAAATTCATTTTCTTCAATCATTTTTTCAAATTCTTCTTTGGTTTTGAAGAAATATTCCCTGCCGTCAACCTCTGTTGGCCTTGGCTGTCTGGTGGTTGCCGAAATGGAAAGTGCATAAGAATCATATCTTCCCAGCAGTTCTTTCATTACCGTGCCTTTTCCTGTGCCGGCAAATCCGGAAACCACTACCAGTGTTCCCTGTTTTTTCATATATCTTCGTTCCTCTTTATTCAATATTCTGAATCTGCTCGCGAACCTTTTCAATCTCTGTTTTCAGTTCGATGGCACAATTGGATACTTCAAGGTCATTCGCCTTCGAAAGAATCGTATTGGCCTCACGGTTCATTTCCTGTGCAATAAAATCCAGTTTTCTTCCTACAGCTCCGCCGCTTTCCAGCGTTGTCTTTGTATGTTCGATATGACTTCTTAAACGGACAATTTCTTCATCCACACAGATCTTATCCGCAAAAATCGTAACCTCGGTGGCAAGTCTGCTTTCTTCTATATGGCTGTCCGCCAAAAGCTCCTTCACCTTATCTTCCAGTTTTTTACGATATTCACTGATGATCTGAGGAGACCGCCGGGAAATAAAGTCCACATTGACCAGCATATGATCAAGCTTTTCCAGAAGATCGCGTTTTAAGTTTTCGCCTTCTTTAATTCTGGTATCCACAAACTGCTTGCAGGCACCTGTTAAAGCTTTCTCCAAAAGGATCCAGAGTTCCTCTTCATCAGTCTGAACCTCTTCCATAGACAGTACCTCCGGATAACGGGAAAGTGTGGAAACCCGGATATCATCCTCCAGCCCAAACTCTTCTGCCATCTGTCTTAAGTATTTTAAATACTCTCCTGCCAGTTCCTGATTATATTTCAGCGAAAAATTGGTTTCTGCAGTATCTTCATAGGTAATAAAAAGATCTACTTTACCTCTCTGAATATAATTTTTCAAAAGATTTCTGATGGATGCATCGAAGAAATTTAATTTCTTCGGCATTTTCATATTCACATCAAGATATCTGTGATTTACAGATTTCATTTCAACTGTCAATTTTTTACTGCCTTCGGAAATTTCACATCTCCCAAAGCCTGTCATGCTTTTTATCATACTTTTTTCCTCTGGTTGGTGATAAATTAACTACCACATACGGATTCATTATAGTTGATTTACAAATCATCGTCAAGTATAATAGATAAGCATTAAACTGCAAACACTCTTATTGGAGGATTGATTATGGCTTTTGATGGAATTACCATTGCAAATATAACAAAAGAATTAAAGACCCTTCTCACCGGCGGACGCATCCGCAAGATTGCCCAACCGGAAAATGATGAACTCATTCTGACCATCAAATCAACAGAAGGAACCTTTCGCCTGTTAATCAGCGCCAGCGCTTCCCTTCCTTTGATCTACCTGACAGAAAGCAACAAACCAAGTCCCTTAACTGCTCCGAATTTTTGTATGCTTCTTCGCAAGCATATTGAAAACGGACGCATTACCTGCATCTCCCAGCCGGGACTGGAACGAATCATTCGTTTTGATATTGAACATTTAGACGAGCTTGGAGATCTGCGTCAGAAAACTCTGGTAGTGGAAATCATGGGCAAGCACAGCAATATTATCTTCTGTGACGAAAACAACCGGATCATTGACAGTATCAAGCATGTGTCATCCCAGATGAGTTCTGTCAGGGAAGTACTACCCGGCAGAACCTATTTTATCCCGGAAACCACCGAAAAGGCAGATCCATTGGCTCTTACTTTGGAAAGCTTTCAGGCAATAATCGGTTCCAAATCCACGAAGCTTGCCAAGGCTCTTTATACCTCCTACACCGGCATCAGCCCCGTGGCAGCCAATGAGGTCGTATTTCGAAGCGGTCTTAATACAGAAATGTCCGGAAATGCTCTTTCAGAAACGGAAATCCTTCATTTCTACAAAATCTTTTCCTATTTCATGGAAGATGTAGCCTGCGGAAATTTTACCCCCAACATTGTATATGAAGGACGTACCCCAAAGGAATATGCCTCCCTCCCTCTGACTATGTATCAGGATCTTCAGACGGTAAACCATCCGGATATCTCACACCTTCTGGAAACCTATTACGCACAGCGCAGTACCGTTACAAGAATCCGGCAGCGTTCCACAGATCTTCGAAAAGTAGTACAAAATGCACTGGAGCGAAGCCGCAAAAAATATGACCTGCAGGCAAAGCAGCTTGAGGACACCGGGAAGCGTGAGAATTACCGCATTTACGGAGAGCTTTTAACTACTTATGGCTACAGTGCCGCACCGGGTGCAAAATCACTGGACGTATTAAACTATTATACAAACGAGGAACTCACCATTCCTTTAGACCCTCAGCTGACTGCTTTGGAAAATGCAAAAAAATATTTTGACAAATACAGCAAACTCAAGCGAACCTACGAGGCTGTTACAGAGCTTTTAAAGGAAACAGGGAACGAGGTGGCCCATCTTGAAAGCATCAGCACCGCTTTGGACATTGCCCTGTCGGAGGAGGATCTTGTGGAGATCAAAGAAGAGCTAATGGAATATGGATATATTAAAAAGCGTCAGGCAGGCAGCAAACGCCCGAAGATCACCTCCAAACCTTTCCATTATCTTTCTTCTGACGGATACCATATGTATGTAGGAAAAAACAATTTCCAGAATGAAGAGCTGACCTTCCATTTTGCTGTCGGAGGCGACTGGTGGTTTCATGCCAAAGGGGTGCCTGGCTCCCATGTTATTGTAAAAGCACAGGGAGAAGAGGAGCTGCCGGACACCACCTTCGAAGAAGCAGGACGTCTGGCCGCCTACTATTCCCAGAACCGTGATAACGAAAAGGTGGAGATCGATTATATCCAGAAGAAGCACATCAAAAAGCCTAAGGGCGGAAAGCCGGGCTTTGTGATCTATCACACCAATTACTCTCTCATGATCGACCCCGATATTTCAAATATCCGGCAAATCTGACCATGATTATTTCGTAAACCAAAAGGGCATCCTGCTTAAGAAACTTTCTTAAGCGGGATGCCCTTTTTCTTTATTTTTTGTATCTGTTCAATACTTCGTGATCGTGGCTTCTAAACAGTTACCATCTCTTAGATCACACGTACTCTTAAGACGCCTTCAATGTTGCTCATTTTTTCAATAGCTGCTTCACTTGGCTTATCAGAAAGATCAAACATGGAATATGCGTAATCTCCACGGCTGGCATTGGTCATATGCTCAATGTTTAAATCTTCTTCTGTGAAGATATCTGTAAACTGGTTCAGCATATTTTTGATATTCTTATGGCAGATAGCCACACGGCAGAACTCTCCGGCTACACCCATATCACAGTTTGGATAGTTCACAGAATTGATGATATTACCGTTTTCCAGGTAATTTCTGATCTCGTCTGCTGCCATAGCCGCACAGTTATCTTCTGCTTCCTCTGTAGAAGCTCCCAGATGTGGGGTTACGATTGCACCCTTCACACCTGCAACAGTGGGATTCGGGAAATCTGTCACATAGTGTCTTACTTTACCGTCTGCTAAAGCTGCTACCATATCTTTTTCATCTACCAGAAGGTCCCTTGCATAGTTTAATACTACCACGCCCTCTTTCATCATATCGATGGCAGCCTTATTGATCATGCCTTTTGTGCTGTCCATCAGCGGCACATGAATGGTAATGTAATCGCACTGTTTATAAATATCTTCTACATTTTTAATGTGATTGATGTGTCTGGACAGGCTCCATGCTGCCTTTACAGAAATGTACGGGTCATAACCATACACTTCCATCCCTAAATGAACCGCCGTGTTAGCAACCTGAACACCGATGGCACCAAGACCGATAACACCCAGCTTTTTACCCTGAAGCTCGCATCCTGCAAAGCGTTTCTTTTCTTTTTCTGTCAGCTTCGCAATATCCTCATTCTGTCTTTCAGACTGTACCCAGTTGGCACCGCCTACAATATCACGGGATGCCAGGAACATTCCGGCAATGACAAGTTCTTTTACCGCATTGGCATTGGCACCGGGTGTGTTAAATACCACGATACCGTAATCAGCACATTTTGTTAAAGGAATATTGTTCACACCTGCACCGGCTCTTGCGATTACCTTCAGGTTTTCGCCAAATTCCATATCATGCATGGCAGCACTTCTTACAAGCACTGCGTCCGCATCATTCATATTTTCAACTTTTTCATATTTTTCATCAAAAACATCCAGTCCCGCACGTGAAATGGCATTTAAGCAATGATACTGATACATATTACGCATTCTCCTCTTCGAACTTCTTCATAAATTCCACCAAAGCTTTGACACCTTCCATTGGCATTGCATTGTAAATGCTTGCTCTCATACCGCCAACACTTCTGTGACCTTTTAAATTTTCAAAGCCTGCTGCTTTTGCCTCTTTGACAAATTTTGCATCCAGTTCCTTGTCGCCTGTTACAAAGGGCACATTCATCAAAGAACGGTCTTCCTTGCGTACAGTTCCCTTAAAAAGCTTGCTCTCATCCAGGAAATCATAGAGAAGTTTTGCTTTTTCTTCATTGCGCTGTTTCATCACTTCCAGACCGCCCATGTTCTTTAACCATTTAAACACTTTACCGCATACATAAATGTTAAAACAGTTTGGTGTATTGTACATGGAACCGTTGTCATCATGGATCTTGTATCTCATCATTGTCGGTGTTCCGGGAAGAACATCTTCTGTAATAAGATCTTCACGGATAATGGCAATGACCATACCTGCAGGACCTACATTTTTCTGTACACCGCCGTAAATGATTCCGTATTTGGATACATCTACCGGTTCAGATAAAAAGCAGGAGGAAACATCTGCCACCAGTGTTTTTCCCTTGGTATTTGGCAATGTCTTATATTTTGTACCATAAATAGTATTGTTTTCACAAATATAAACGTAATCCGCATCTTCGCTGATGGGAAGGTCGGAGCAGTCCGGAATATAAGAGAATGTCTCATCTTCTGAAGATGCGATCTTATTTGCCTGACCGTATTTCTTTGCCTCCTCATAAGCTTTCTTTGCCCACTGTCCGGTAACGATATAATCTGCAACCTTGTTTTTCATCAGATTCATGGGAATCATGGCAAACTGTAAGGATGCACCACCCTGTAAGAACAGAACTCTGTAGTTATCCGGAATGTTCATCAGCTCTCTTAAATCCTTTTCAGCCTCGTCAATGATTGCCTGAAAAGCAGGGCTTCTGTGGCTCATTTCCAGAACAGACATGCCTGTACCGTTGCAGTCTAACATTTCAGCTGCAATTTCCTTTAATACTTCTTCCGGTAACACGGCCGGACCTGCGGAAAAGTTATAGACTCTACTCATTTTTTCATATCTCCTCTTTTATGGGCAGCTAAAACAAGCTGCCCTTTGTATCTTATTATATGCAAGTACTACGCTTCCTGATTTTTCAAATCTTCTGCATCAAAAGCTTCGATGATCGGTGCTCCTGCCGGTACCATAGGGAATACCTTGTCATCACTGTCAATGACACATTCGATCACTACCGGTTTTCCTGATGCGATGGCAGTTTCCAATGCTGGACCCATTTCCTCTTTCTTGGTAACACGGATGCCCATACATCCAAGCCCCTCTGCCACTTTGATGAAGTCCACGGAATCATTTAAGACTGTCTGGGAATAACGTTTTCCATAGAACAATGTCTGCCACTGGCGAACCATACCAAGCACATGGTTATTAATTACCACCTGGATAATCGGAATCTGGTATCTGGAGGCTGTTGCAAGCTCATTTAAGTTCATACGGAAGCAGCCGTCTCCGGCAATGTTAATGACTGTTTTATCCGGACAGGCAACCTTGGCACCGATACATGCTCCAAGGCCGTAACCCATGGTACCCAAACCACCGGATGTTAACAGGGTATGGGGCTTCGTATATTTATAATACTGTGCCGCCCACATCTGGTGCTGTCCTACATCTGTGGAAATAATTGCCTCTCCCTTCGTCACGCGATAGATTTCCTCAATGATGTATGGACCTGTCAGAACAGAATGATCATAGGTCAGCGGATATTTTTCCTGTAACTGCGCAATCTGATCATTCCATTCATCCCTTGATCTTTCACGAACCATTGGAAGAAGGCGTGTCAATACTTCCTTCACATCCCCGATGATGGCCTCATGGACCATGATGTTTTTGTTGACCTCCGCAGGATCAATATCGATCTGAATGATCTTTGCCTTAGGCACAAATTTCTTTGCATTTCCAACGACACGGTCACTGAAACGTGCACCGATCACGACTACCACATCTGCCTGGTGGATACCAAAGTTTGCTACTTTCGTACCATGCATACCGATCATACCTGTGTAGAGTTCATCAGTTCCCGGAAAAGCACCTTTTCCCATGAGAGAATCTGCTACCGGTGCGTTTAACTTATGGGCAAATGCCGAAACTTCTTCGGAAGCTTCAGAAATCACTGCGCCGCCGCCCACCAAAAGGAACGGTCTCTTTGCCTTGTTGATCATCTCTGCAGCTTTTTCAAGATCTGCTTCCACGATAGTCCCAGATACTCGTTTGATCGGTTCCGGAATCATCGGCTCGAATTCGCATTTGTTTGCGGTAGCATCCTTCGTAATATCCACAAGCACAGGACCCGGACGGCCGGACTGTGCGATCTTAAAGGCTCTTCTTAATTTATCTGCCAGACATTCGGTAGTTCTGACAATGAAGTTATGTTTTGTAATCGGCATGGTCACACCGGCAATGTCAATTTCCTGGAAACTGTCTTTTCCAAGAAGTGACTTTGCCACATTACAGGTAATGGCTACCATTGGAATGGAATCCATATAAGCAGTAGCAATCCCTGTTACCAGATTTGTTGCACCCGGACCGCTGGTTGCAAAACAAACACCGACTTTTCCGGTGGCTCTTGCATAACCGTCTGCAGCATGGGCAGCTCCCTGTTCATGAGAAGTCAGAATATGTGTGATCTCATCGCTATGTTTATATAATTCATCATAAATGTTCAGAATTGTTCCGCCCGGATACCCGAAAATTGTATCCACGCCCTGTTCTTTCAAACATTCAATGACAATTTCTGCACCTGTTAATAACATCTTTTTTCCCCTTTGTAACTACAAGAATTTATTTTTCCAGAATTGCTCCTCTGTTTCCTGAGGTAACCATTTTTGCATAACGAGCAAGGTATCCGGTGGTTACCTTCGGTTCTCTCGGCTGCCATTTTGCACGGCGCGCTTCCAGTTCCTCATCAGAAACTGCCAGTTCCAGTTTATTTTCCGGAATATTGATCTTAATGACGTCACCTTCTTCTACCAAAGCGATGGGACCGCCCACAGCAGCTTCCGGTGATACATGTCCGATGGAAGCACCGCGGCTGGCACCACTGAAACGTCCGTCTGTAATAAGCGCAACAGAAGAACCAAGCCCCATTCCTGCAATAGCTGAAGTCGGGTTTAACATTTCTCTCATACCAGGGCCGCCTTTAGGTCCTTCATAACGGATGACCACCACATCTCCTGCTACGATCTTGCCGCCTTTGATAGCATCGATGGCATCTTCTTCACAGTCAAATACTCTTGCAGGTCCTTCATGAACCATCATTTCCGGAACAACTGCGGAACGTTTTACAACGCCGGTATCCGGTGCAAGATTTCCTTTTAACACTGCAATACCGCCGGTCTGGCTGTATGGATTTTCCACTGGTCTGATAACTTCCGGATTTTTATTGATACATCCTGCAATGTTTTCTCCCAGAGTTTTTCCGGTTGCAGTCATACATTCTGTATAAAGCAGTCCTTTTTTATTTAATTCATTCATCACTGCGTACACACCGCCGGCTTCATTTAAATCTTCCATGTAGGTCGGGCCTGCCGGTGCCAGATGACAAAGGTTCGGGGTTCTTGCACTGACTTCATTGGCAATTTCCATATTCAGTTCCACGCCTGCTTCATGGGCGATGGCCGGAAGATGCAGCATACTGTTGGTAGAGCATCCCAGTGCCATATCTACTGTCAGAGCATTCATAAATGCTTTTTCATTCATAATATCACGAGGACGGATATTCTTTTCCAGAAGCTCCATCACCTTCATACCTGCATGTTTTGCAAGTTTGATTCTTTCGGAATAAACTGCCGGGATCGTACCGTTTCCGCGAAGTCCCATACCAAGTGCTTCTGTTAAGCAGTTCATACTGTTTGCAGTGTACATACCGGAGCAGGATCCGCAGGTCGGACAAACATTACATTCAAATTCCTTTACATCCTCTTCTGTCATCGTGCCTGCCGCGTAGGAGCCTACTGCCTCGAACATGCTGGAAAGACTTCTCTTCTTTCCTCTGACATGACCTGCCAGCATCGGACCACCGCTGACAAAAATTGTGGGAACATTGACTCTGGCTGCCGCCATTAAAAGTCCCGGTACATTTTTATCACAGTTTGGAACCATCACCAGTGCATCAAACTGATGTGCCATTGCCATACATTCTGTGGAATCGGCAATAAGGTCTCTCGTTACCAGAGAATATTTCATGCCGGTATGTCCCATGGCAATTCCGTCACAGACTGCAATGGCCGGAAATACGATCGGTGTTCCTCCTGCCATGGCTACGCCTAATTTGACAGCTTCCACAATCTTGTCAAGATTCATATGTCCCGGAACGATCTCATTGTAAGAGCTTACGATACCAACCAGTGGTTTTTTCATCTCTTCTTCTGTCAGTCCCAGTGCATTAAACAAACTTCTGTGAGGTGCCTGCTGCATACCCAACTTTACTGCATCACTTCTCATAATCTTTCTCCCCTCTTATTCCATAGTTATTAATTTCCCGTAACTACTCTCTCTGCGATGAGATCACCCATCCGGGTAGTTCCTACTAATGTACAGCCCTCAGACATAATGTCCTTTGTACGGTAACCATCCTTTAATACCTGGCGTACTGCTGCTTCCACTGCATCTGCTTCCCTGTCAAGATCAAAGGTAAAGCGAAGCATCATGGCTGCGGAAAGAATGGTTGCGATCGGGTTTGCAATATCCAATCCTGCAATATCCGGAGCAGAACCGTGACTTGGCTCATAAAGGCCAAACTTTGTATCATTTAAGCTGGCTGAGGATAACATTCCAATGGAACCTGTTACCATACTTGCTTCATCCGATAAAATGTCTCCGAACATATTCTCTGTTAAGATCACATCAAACTGTGCCGGGTCTTTTACCAGCTGCATGGCACAGTTGTCAACCAGCATGTGCTCTAAAGTTACTTCCGGATAATCCGCAGCTACTTCTTCCACAACCTTTCTCCAGAGGCGGGAGGAATCCAGCACATTTGCCTTGTCTACGGAGGTCACCTTTTTCCGGCGTTTCATTGCAATATCAAAACCACGCTTTGCAATGCGTCTGATTTCATTTTCGTTATAGGTAAGGGTATCTACTGCCCTCATAAAGCCGTCCACACATTCTGTCTTTCTTTCTCCAAAGTAAAGACCGCCGGTCAGCTCTCTCATGATCATCATATCAAATCCGTCGCCAATGATGTCATCTCTCAAAGGACAGGCATCTCTTAATTCATCATAAAGATAAGCCGGTCTTAAATTTGCAAACAGATTTAAAGATTTTCTGATTTTTAAAAGTCCTGCCTCCGGTCTCTTATCCGGGGTCAGTTTGTACCATGGAGAGGTTTTCGCATCTCCTCCGATGGATCCCATCAAAACCGCATCACTCATCTTTGCTGTCTCGATAGCTTCCTCTGTCAGCGGAACTCCGTGAACATCAATGGATGCTCCTCCCATCAGCACTTCCGTGTAATTGAATGTATGACCGTATCTGGCAGCTACCACATCCAATACCTTTCTTGCTTCTCTGACGATTTCAGGACCGATTCCATCTCCCGAAATCACTGCAATCTTACATTCCATTTTTTCATCTCCTAAAAAAGTATACAAAAAAATATATTGTATCTACTATAGCTCATGTACTTTAATATTGCAACCCCTTAAAGTATTTCGATATTTTTTTAACAATCTCTGTAAAAAACAAGGGAAGAGTATATACTCTTCCCCCTGATCATTTATTCTGCTTTTTCCACTTCTGCAATAGCTTCTTTTTTCATCGGAATACGGCAGTTTTTGTTGTTTCCAAATTCCACAATGACATCTTCGTCTGTGATATCAATGATAATTCCGTAAAATCCGCTGGTAGTCACTACCGCATCACCTACTGCCATATCTGCAAGCATTGCAGCTACTCTTTTCTGTTCTTTCTTCTGCGGTCTGATAGCCACAAAATACATAAATGCACCAAAGATTACGATATATACGATCATAATGGTCCATGATCCTGCAGTGGATGTTGCTAATAAATTCATAATGTTTCCTCCATATTTACAATACTCATCTCTTTCAGATGTGTCTTACACACAACCGGACTTTTAACATTCTACCTCACAAACCAAAATTCGGCAAGTGGTTTCACCATTTTCTATTCAAAAATCCTTTTAAACCGCACCATTCCAGACACAGCAGCTTCCCTTCTTTTCCTTTTTTGCAGCATAAAGAGCTTTATCTGCAAAGTCAACCAATCTGATGGACGGCTTCATATCTGCCTTGCAAAGCACAATTCCTCCGGAACAGGAATAAGGCATCTTCCTGCTGTCATATAACTCCCGGAAACGTTCACAGATCTTTTCCCCTTTTTTTAATGCAGACTCTTCATCGGCCAGATGCTTTAGGATCACAACAAATTCATCCCCGCCATAACGGCACTGGATATCCTCTGAACGGGTCTCCCTGCGCAGAAGATTGGCAAAATCCTGAATATGACGATCTCCCTCGTCGTGCCCAAACTGATCATTGATGTCCTTTAAGTTATCAAGATCGAAAAGATAGAGTGCAAAAGGCAGGTCCTCCCTGCTTAAAGATTCCATGGCAGTCTGAAATCCCCGTCTGTTTAATAAGCCGGTCAGATAATCCCTGTTGGCTTCATCCTGCAGGGTATTTTCCCGCTCCTGAGCTGAAGAAATTTCTACCAGTCTTGTAATTCTCCTGATGAGATCCGCCTGGGGATGGCATCTGCAGATAAAATCATCCGCATCCTGAGCCAGAGGATATTGATCCATGACCTCGCCTCTTGGTACCATTGCCAGCACTGGGATTTTCCAGAACAATGGATTTTTATGAAGGAAACTCATAAGGGATTCGGCTCCTTTTTCCGGCAGTGACATGCTTAAAATCACTGCGGAAACACCATTTCCTTCCTCGGATTTTAAGATCTCAAGAGCAGTATCTGCGTCAGACGCTTCTAACACCTGATACCTTCCTTCTAAGTTTGCACTGACCAGTTCTCTGTAGGCAGCATTTTCATCTGCCAACAGAATGGTTCTCATGAAAGCTTCTTCCCGCTGTGCCTGTAAAGAGTATTCTACCTGGCAGGAAGATGCAGATTTTAACATTTCCTCGAATTCTGCTGTTGGCATTGGCTTTGCGAAATAATATCCCTGTACATAGTCACAGCCCATCTCTCTTAAGCGTTCCACCTGTTCTCTTGTTTCCACACCTTCAGCCACTACCCGAAGGTTCATCCAGTGAGCCAGTCTGACGATAAAGCGAAGAATACTCTCCTTCTCTGATTTTTTCATTTCATTCTGGATAAATTTCATATCAAGCTTTAAGATATCAAGCTTCATCTGGTTCAGCATATTCAGCGAAGAATATCCACTTCCAAAATCATCCATTTCTATGATAAAGCCCAGACTTTTCAACCGTTCTACCGTAGTAAGAA
>CALZFY010000036.1:0-24160 GCA_945786935.1 uncultured Lachnoclostridium sp. | reverse complement strand
GGACCGGTATAGGTTTTCCTTCGTTCAGGATCTGTCAGGTTTTCAATATCATATCCCACATGCAGTACGATCTGGTCGGTTGTTAAACCTTTGTCTACCAGATCAAGTACCATCAGATCCGCCATCTCCTGAATGACCAGCCGGGCCTGTTGAAAGGTATAAGGATATTTTAACACCTGCCCTGATACAATGCTGTTGTTTTCCGGCTTATAGGCTTTTACTTCACTGATGGTACAGGGCTCCCAGCCCCAGGCATGATCGATCAAAAGCTCTGCATTGATGCCAAAAAGCTTATAGAGTAAATCTTCATTATAATATTCATTAGGCTTTCCAATAGAACATCTGGCAATGTCACCCATGGTATAAAGCCCATAATCCTGCAGCTTCTTTGCATAGCCTTTTCCTACACGCCAAAAGTCTGTCAAAGGCTGGTGAGACCATAAATCCCTGCGATAGGACATTTCATCCAGGCTGGCGATACGGACACCATCTTCATCCGGTTTCGTATGCTTTGCCATAATGTCCATGGCAATTTTACAAAGATACAGATTCGTTCCAATGCCTGCAGTCGCTGTGATTCCGGTGGTGGCCTGTATATCCTGAATGATTTTTTTCGTCAGCTCCCTGGCAGAAAGTCCGTATAATTTCAGGTAAGAGGTCGCATCGATCATGACCTCATCAATGGAATATACATGGATATCCTCCGGAGCGATATATTTTAAATATACTTTATAGATTCTTGTGCTGTATTCCATATAGTGAGCCATTTGTGGAGGCGCCGCAATATAATCAATGGCAATGGAAGGGTCTCTTTTTAACTCATCCGCAAAATAAGAGGAGCCGGTAAATTGATGACCGGGAGCCTTACACTTTCGGACGGTATTTTCTTCCTTTACCCTGGCAATTACCTCAAATAATCTGGCTCGTCCGGGAATCCCGTATGCTTTCAGGGAAGGCGATACTGCAAGACAGATCGTTTTTTCTGTCCTTTCGGCATCTGCTACCACCAGGTTGGTATTCATGGGGTCTAACCCCCGCTCAATACATTCCACGGAGGCATAAAATGATTTTAAATCAATGGCAATGTAGGTATGTTCTTGCATCGTTTCTTTTATTCCACAACATTTAAATAGCTGCTGACACAGTACAGTGTCTGGCCGTTATATTCTACTCTGGACCATCCATAGTCCTTGTTGATTCCTGTTCTTACAAATACTTCTCCGGCAGATACAGTAGCAACCACGATCGCATCCGGATTTGTGACACTTGGAAGCTTTCGTAAATTTACTTCAATTTTTGGAGTAACATTTTCGGAAACTGCACTGAATTTTGTCTTTAATCCGTCATCAGCCTCTTTTACCGGCGTATGGTAGGAAAGGTCTGTGGTCAGATAATTGCTCACCGCATAATATTTCTGGCCATCGATGATCAGCCTTGACCATCCGCTGTCACTGATTCCGGTTCGCTGGGCAGTTTCCCCATTGTTAAGCTTTCTTAAAACCGTACTGTCCTCTCCCTGGCTTGGAATATCCCGAAGATTTGTTACATCCTTGGAGGTCACGGTCTCATCCACTTCACGGAAATTCATCAGTGCTTCCACATCTGCCTCAGCCTCTATGGGAGCTTCCTGATTTTGAGCCTCCGCATGCTTCTCATAGCCAAAATAGGCAACATTTACGTCCACAGGCTTACTAATACCTGCAATCTTCCCCTGATTGGTGTACTGCCACATATCATGGGTTCCGTTATAGCTGGAACCCGGTGTCTGCGGGTAAGGAGCTTCCGGGTACTGTGACACCCAGATTTTATAGCTTTTTTCAATCCGGGAGGTCTCCCATTTGGCATCCTCCTGCATTTCGTTTTTGGACGCATAAAACATGGGAGTGTATCCCTGTTCATAGATCTCGTTTAAAAATGCAATGGCTATATCCGTTCGTTCTGTTTTCGTCAGAGAATATTGTCTGTTATCAGGATTTTCAAATCCTTCACAATTATACGCCACCGGATAAGTGATCTGATACTGGGAAATGTAGTCTGCTACCCATTTTGCTTCCTCTCTTGCCTCTGCTTCTGAAATGGCTGTAGAGAAGAAATAGGCTCCGATTTTCAAACCATTGGCAGTAGCTTCCTGCATATTATATCTGGCATTGTTATCTTCCATGATCTCCCCACCGCTCTGGGTTCGGTATCCTACCCTTACCATGGCAAAATCGATGCCTGCATCTGCCACCTTTTCCCAGTCAATGGTACCCTGAAACCTGGAAACGTCGATTCCCATGGTGATGGTATCGGTTTCTGAAGTGTTTTCTGCAACCAGGATCTTTGTAATCTCTGTCTGGGCACCGGTTTCTTCTTCTACCAGATTTTCCTCACTCTGGGGATCCTCTGCATCTTCTTTTTCAGCCCCGGTATCCTCATCTATTACTTCTATGGAAGTCGTTGTTTCTTCCTCCTGCTTTGGACTTAAAATTCCAAACATCACCTTTAAAATGCCTGCACAGATCAAGACTGCAAGGAGAACCGCCAGAGCAATCACTACGATCTCCCTTGTCTCCAATTTTGCTTTTCGATGTTTTTTTCTGCTCATAATACATTCCTTTACTATATTATTTTGTAACTGTTCAGAGCCAAGCATTTTGGAGGTTGGCTCTGAACAGTTACTTTTTTTAAATGGTTTAATACTGTGGCTCCTTCGTGCGGATCTCTTCCACAGAAATAGGTATAAAATATGGGGAATAATCCCGGGTGTAATTCTCAGGATAATCCGTATCATCAACGAAAATATCTCCGTAGTAGGCAACAGATTTGACATAGTGCCCCAGATCAATGCCGCATGCATACATTTTACCGTCTGTTTTCCGGATAAAGGTATTGTAGGAATAATCAACCACATTTTCTTCTGTTGTAAAGCGATAAGGATTCATTCCCCACCACAGATCTATATCATAAACATTCTGTCTGGTACTTAAAAATTCAGGCCAGACCATCTCTACATCACTGCAGGCCAGATAGGGTTCTTTGCTATAGTCATTTCCCTCCAGACCACATTGTCCCCAGACATTGCAGCCCCATAGCCATAGATTGTTCTCCTGATCGATGGCTGCTGCAGTATCGTGGCCGCATACCGTATATCTTGCATTTTCCAGCATTAGCTTCGGTTCCCCATAGTACAGGTGTCCCGGATCTGCAGTTCCCGTGGTGGCACGCATTTCTCCCCACCACCAGACCTTTCCATCCTTTGTAAGAACGGAAATGCTTTGCCTTCCTGCGGATGCAAAGGCAACGTCTGTCATGAGAAGCTGTGGCTCCGAAGCCAGATTTTTCCATGGATTCAGACGATACCCATCTTCCACAGGCATTCTCAATACACCGCCAAGATTCGCTCCGAGGCCATATAAATTGCCGTCATCTGTCAGATAAATAACGAATTCACTGTTTGTGCTCATATCCACATGAATGACATTTTCCGCAATTTTGACAGGAGTGGTAATTTTCAACTCATGGTTATTGCGGTATTGCTCCTCCGCAATTCCAAGCTGCCACAGATCATTTGCTCCGCTGCCCCATAAAGTGCCGGATTCATCGATAAAATAATGATTCCATCCATTAAAACGCTCTGTAATATAAGAACTTTTGATGTCATTCTGGCGGCTAAGTGCCTCCAGATCATCTGTATAATAGGGTCCTGACATAGACTCGTCTTCTGTCACTTTAGAAATTTGTATGTCTGTCGGCACAGAATCCGAAGCCTTCTTAAGCTGCATGGGAACTTCTTTTACTGTAAAGGAAATTCCCATTACTAATATAGCAATGAGCACCATAGAAATCAACAGCGGAAACGCCCCATGTCCCCATTTTCGAAATTCAAACAGATTATTAAGCCGGCGTTTTAATTCCTTTTGACTGCAGGAAAGCTGTACTACAGAAGGAACCGGCCTCGAATATTTTTCTGTAACTGTTTTTAAGATCACAGCTCCGTAGGTCTTTTTATCCAGTGCATCCATCTGCTTTGTTACATACTCATCACAGACATATTCCACGTCCCGGTAGGCCATTCGTTTCATGAGCAGGAATATGGGATTGAACCAGTAAAGATCGCAGATAAATAACACAAAGGTTTTATACCAGGCATCAAAGAATTTTATGTGTGTCATTTCATGCTGCAAAATCAGTTCCATTTCATCCTCATCGTAAGTCTGAGGCGGAAAAATGATCTTATGCCGGAAATAACCAAAGGTCATAGGGGTAGCAGCCTGCTCCTTCTCATACAGCAGGGGTGTCCGTTTCCTATGGTATTTCTTAGCACACGACCTGGCCAGTGCAAGTGTCTTTTGGTCTGTACAGGGATGTGCATCCTCAAAATAGAATTCCTTTACAAAGTAGTACTGTAAAATATGGTAGAATAAAGTCGCAATAAATCCTGTGATCCAGATGACAGCGAATATAAGATATCTGTATTCCTTCAGGAAATCCCTGATTGTCAGCTCACTTTTCTCATCAGCAGATCCATAAGATTCGCCCGGTAATGTTTCGGGAATCGTGATATCCGATCCTCTCACCGGCTCATAGACCTGTATCCCATCTTTTTTATCGGCCTCATTTACTTCAGATACAATGGAAGAGGTGTCTGATGTTTCTACCTGAATTTCAAACTGTACACCGGTCCAATTTTCATTAAGATCCCATAAATGAAGCTCCATGGGAATCAGCATCCTGATACAGATAAAAAGCCAAAGTACCTTTCTCCACAGATGTCCGGCGTTACGGCAAAACATCCGTTCCAACAACCATAAAAGAAGGATCAGGCCGTCGATTACAAGAAGATTATGCAATAAATACAATAAGGTTTCTCTCATGGCAATTTAAGACCTCTTTACCTTGTTTTCCAAAAATTCCAAAAGCTCTGCTGCTTCTTCTTTACTAAGCTCTTCTCCGTCATACAGTGCTGCAGCAAAATTTTTCAAGGAACCCCGGAACATTCTGTTTAAAAATCCCTGTCCTGCTTCCTTTAAGTAGGGCTCTTTTTCCACCAGGGCACTGTAGTAATTGAGTTTGCCGTCCCGTTCCTTCTTTACAAATCCACGCTTTTCCAGACGGGTAAGCAAAGAAAGGATGGTATTTGGTAAAACTTCTCTGTCATCACTTAGATTTTCTTCAATTTCCACTCTGGTCATGGGCCTGCCTGCATCCCAGATGATCATCATTAATTCCAGCTCGGCATCAGGTATTTTCTTCATAGGGTAATTCTCCGTTCTGTTCATTAGACATTTGTCTAATCTGATTCTAAAAAATTATCCGGGATTTGTCAATAGGAATGTCAAAGCCCGGATAGTTACTTATTTTTGATTAATTCACATGGATTGCATTTGGATATATGCGTTGCATTCTTTCATTATCAAAACGTTCATCCATGGTTTTCTGCCAGCTCTTGGTGGCAGGAATGCCCTGACTGCGCTCATTGGCACGTCCCAGTGCCAGACAGGATACGGCAATATTACAGCTCATAAAAACGATCAGAACCCAGGTAAGGATCTTTCCCGGCTTCACCGGTATTTTTTCAATCCATCCTGAAAATTTCGGGTAAAGAAGCTTCATCCAGGCAACTGCTGCCAGTCCCCAGAAAAAGCAATACAGGAGATTGATTCTTCCACCCAGGTTGAATGGCATATGGCTGTAATCCCAGAAAACCTGCCCGAAAACAATTTCTGTAAACACACTGCAGACATATTCATAGGCACCGCCTAAGAAGGTTCCTGCGGCAAACAGAAAAGTGTCGGAACGATCTTTGTATTTATATAATAGTAAGG
Organism: uncultured Lachnoclostridium sp.; assembly: GCA_945786935.1. GTDB lineage: Bacteria > Bacillota > Clostridia > Lachnospirales > Lachnospiraceae > HGM12587. The sequence goes on along the minus strand of CALZFY010000036.1, from coordinate 18,353 downwards.
TCGCCGCCGCAATGGCAAGTCCCCAGACGATACTGAACGGTCCCCAGACAACGCTGCTTCGGCTCATCCAGACTCCGCCTGTGATTCGGCAGAAAATGGTTTCTACGATATCTCCAAGGAAAGCTCCGATGATGAACAGCAGCCAGATCTTATAAAAACTGCACCCATAAGCAAAGATTTCAGGTCTTTTTTCTTCAGCCTGTTTATGTACGGCTTCCGGATAAGCTTTGACAATTCGCTTGTTGATATGTCCATAGATTCTTTTGCTGAGCTTTGAAGTTAAACTGTCCAGCCAGGCATCAATATTTTCCCAGCGTTCCAGATTTTTGCTTCGTCCCTGTAAAATGATGATGGTGGCCAGGGCATCCACAGCCAAAAGAAGGGTCAATGACCAGACAATGATCTTCCCTGCCAGCTCCGGTAAAAACAGGTATAATTTTATGAGAAGCTCATTCCCCCAGCTCACTGCCAATGTACACAGCAATCCCCAGATCACAGACATGAACGGAGAAATATATCCGTCAAGATTCCATTTATGATTGGAGTAATCCCACCACTTTTCATGGAAATATTTTTCAATCAGGTGGCCGGCGATCCATTCTGCTAATGTAGCCATAATCGCAGATGCCGCAAAGAGCCATATTCCGCTAAGTTCTCCGAAAAATACGGTCACGATTGAGGCAGTGAAACCGTAGAGCATACAGAAAGGCCCGTTGATCAATCCTCTGTTTGAAAAATGCTTATGTTTGAAGGCTGCCGCTGTCGTTTCCAGTACCCATCCTAAAAAGCTGTAACATAAAAATATCCACAGCAGTTCATTGAAATGATAAATCATCTTTGGTGCTCCTTTACACGTACTTTATCGATTTGCCATACAGTAGATCCGGTATTCTGAATCAATGAATTCTATGATTTTTTCGGAATCACAATATTAAGAACAATTGCAATAATTGCTGCCGGTACGATTCCTGAACCGCCGAATACCAGCTGGAAGTTTGTTGGTAAAGCAGAAAGAATGGCACTGTTTGCACCAAGACCATATCCAAGGCCTAATGCAACGGATACGATCGTAATGTTTCTTGCAGTCAGTGGTTCTTTTGTGACAAGCTGGATACCGCTGACAACGATAGATGCGAACATCATCACTGCTGCCCCGCCAAGAACACTCTGAGGCATGATGGAAATTAACGCAGCCAGTTTGGGGAACAGTCCGCAGAATACAAGGAAAATTGCTCCGATAGCCAGTGCAAATCTGTTTACGATCTTTGTCATAGTAACAAGTCCAACATTCTGGCTGAAGGATGTATTTGGTAATACACCGAAAAATGCAGCAATCACAGAACCGGCACCGTCACACATAACACCGCCTGCAAGCTCGGAATCGGTTGCTTCTCTGTTCATACCACCTTCCATAACACCGGAAATATCTCCAACAGTTTCTACAGCAGTTACCACGAACATGATGAGAACCGGTATAATTGCACGGATATCAAAAACTGGTTTTACAGGCATAATTTTGGGAATTGCAAACCATGCAGCGTCATGTACCTTCTGCCAGTTTAAAACCCATGCTTTAGTATATTCGATACCATCTGCTGTGATAGCTGTAGTTTCCAGAAACAGCGGCATGATGGCTGCAACGATATACCCTACAATGATTCCCATAAAGATGGATGCATAGCTGGTGATTCCCTTGGTGCCATGCTTAAAGATCAGGATGACGATCAGTACAATGAGCCCAAGGCCCAGGTTTTCCAGAGAGCCAAAATCTTTCGCTGCTGCACCGCCGCCAAAGGAATTTACTCCGACAGAAATCAGAGAAAGTCCGATGGATAATACAACAACACCGGTAACCACAGCCGGGAAGAACTTACGAAGAGGTTTCAAGAAAGCACCTAAAACTGTTTCCATAAGACCGCCGATGATAGAGGCACCCATGATTGCACCATAGGCAATGATTCCTCCACCCATGACATTGGCAACACTGTTAAATACGCCGATAAATCCGGAGCTGGTACCCATGATGATCGGAACTTTTCCACCGATTGGTCCAATGGCGTAGAGCTGGATCAATGTAACAACACCTGCGATCAGCATTGCATTTTGTAATAAAGTAATCTGTAAATCTGCCAGGTCCCCTCCTGCTGTAATACCGCAGGCACCACCGATGATCATGATTGGTGTCAGGTTTCCTACGAACATTGCAAGCACATGCTGCAGGCCCAGTGGAATCGCCTGTTTTAATGGAATCTGTCCTTCAAATTTGTAAGGACTTGTGTAATTTGTTTTCTTTTGCATTTGTGTTTCTCCTATATCTACTAAAATCCAAATTTTAACACCCACTCATTATAGCGTATTCATTTCCAATGGGCAACTACGATTTACATAAAGGCGGATATCTGATATGATGAAGAGGTAAAATTAGTATCCATTTGCGAAGCAAATTCTGCATGGATTTTTGTATTGTATCTGGAAGGTACTAACAGATACGAGAAAATATGTAAAGGGATTTACGGCATATGAAGCATTTTTTTAAGAGTTTATTTACTACATTGCTTATTGGGATTCCGGTAGTTATTGTATTGATGGTCGCTTTAGTGTTTTTTCAAAAAGACGATGAGAATAGAAATCCCCCTGTTCAGGAGCCGGATATGAATGAAGAACGGGATGAACAATTGCCATCTGAGGATGCGCAGCTTCCGGCAGAAAACGAAGATGCGGAAGACGAAGAAGAAAATGACAGTCCCGTCATCCTTTCCTTTGCCGGAGATGTCTATTTTTCAGAGCACTCTCTTGCTTCCTACGACAAAAAAGGAATTTCTGCCTATGCAGATGAGGAAATGCTTTCTCTTATGAACAGTGCCGATCTGTTTATGGTTAATCACGAGTTTTCCTTTAGTCTAAGAGGGGAACCCATGGAGGACAAACAGTATACTCTGCAGACAGACCCTCAATATGTAAAGATCCTTCAGGAGCTAGGTACCGACGTAGTAACTTTAGCCAATAACCATGTATTGGATTTTGGAAGAACAGCCCTTTCAGATACGCTTGCTACCTTAAGTAAGGCAGAAATAGACTATGCCGGCGCAGGAAATAACTACCAGGAAGCAATTTCGCCGGTAGTACGTACAATTCAGGGACAATCCTTCGCTATTTTTGCAGCTACCAGAGTTTCCCCTTCTGCAGATTGGTACGCAGGAAATACAAAATCGGGAGTGCTTCAGACTTATGATCCAAAGGGTCTCAATGCTGCCATTGCAGAGGCTGAAGGTAGTTATGATCACACCATTGTGTTTGTGCATTGGGGAATAGAAAGAAATGAAATGCCAGAGGAATATCAAAGAACTTTAGCGAAGGGATATATTGATGCAGGGGCTGATCTGGTTATCGGCTGTCATCCCCATGTTTTACAGGGCTTTGAATATTATCAGGGAGTTCCGATTGTCTACAGTTTGGGAAATTATCTTTTTGGAAACCGTACCGGAGACACCCTGTTAGTGAATGCAGAATTTTCCAAAGATGATTCTTTGAAGATTCAGCTGATTCCGTGCAGGCGGGTTGACGGAGTGCTGACCCGTATCCAGGAGCCGGACCAGCTTTATCGTCATCTGACGGAAATCTCCTATGGTGCTGCTGTCTCCCATGGGGGAGTATTAATTCCACAATAAAAAATCAGGAGGCTAACCGGAATGATTAGTCTCCTTTTAAATTTCACATTTTAAAGGTAAGGTGTTCCCGGAATGACCGGATAGGTTCCCATACTGATCAGAAGCTCCAGTCCAATCTGGCGTGCTTCCAATACCGCTTCTTTTACTGCTGTTGCTTCTCCGGAAAGTGCCAATATGACCTCATTGGAATGGCTGGTACCAATGCTTGGCGTCATATAGCTAATAATTTCCACATCCGCCGCCTTTACTGCATGATCTGCCATAACAAGACCGATAGCTGCGGGAGAACCGGCAAAAAATCCAAAGGCTTTTCCCGGTTTTGCACCGAAAGCTTTCACAAGTACATCACCGGCACTGGCTGAATATGCAAATTCCAAATGGCCGGATTCACTGATATATACCTCGCCGGCATTTTTGTTGGTCAGCTCCAATGCCAATTCAATGGCATGGCGAACATCAGATACATCATGACCGCCGATGACAATATAGTTACCATGACCGCCCCATCCCTTGGTGTCTCTTGGAAGGTCAAAAGAAAGCATTTCCGTATTGGTCGCTTTGATGGCATCATCCATAGCTGTCAGCTGGCCTGCAGCACCTGTACGGGAGCTGAAAAGACCGAGCACGCGATATTTGGTACCGATATTCATTTTTTGAAGCAATGTTTCATCAATGCCTGATATCACAAGACCGATGGTGTCTAAAACAGCCGTTCCCACAAATTCCGTTCTGGTACAATGGGTGCTGATGCTGTGTACGTCAATCATAGGTGCTCCTTTCTTCTTTTGAGAAAGCTAATCTTTAGCTGATTATAGCATAAATGAGACAGTCTTCGCAACGATTATCCCCTTGGAATCAAAGATATTTTATCAGCGTATTCTGGCCCGCAGGCATTTACGTAAATATTCAGATATTCTTCGTAGTTCAGTGATTCGCAGTTTGACAGGATTTCCATTTCCACGCCAAACAGATTCACATCGAAATCCATAGGATGAAGCCCGTTTCTTAAATAAAAGCCCTTACGGCTTTTACGAACCGCAAGATCATCAGCGGGATGCCTGGTGGATTCAATCTCCAGCACAAAGCGTTTCCCCTTAAAATGATTCTGTAGTGCTGTGATGGCAGCTGAACCAATGCCCTGTCCTCTTCTGTCACCGGAAACAGCAAAATAATCTAATAAAACCAGATCCTGATCATAGGCCATAATGGCAAGACCCAGAAATGTATCCTTCTCATCCTCCAGAGAAAAAAGCTCCATAGTTCCTTCAGCCTGTTTTTCAAGTAACAGTTTCCACGGCTTACGTTCCACTGCCGGAAATGCCTGAAGATAAAGCTTTTCAATATTTTCCAGAGCAGTTTCTGTGGTTGCTTTCGTAATTTTCATTTAAAATCTTACTCCTTTTCATATTTCTTTCACGATGATTACATGAACAGCATATATTTTTCCATACTAACACCCTTCTTGAAAATTTGCAAATTTCTTAAAAAAAGGCTATACTGATAAAATCGAGTAAAAAAGACTCACTGCATTCCGGCATCTTCTATAACGATCAAAAATCAGTAGATTTTACATAAATATTTTGAATAATTTTGGGGTAGTTATGATGGAAAAAGAAACAAGAACCACTTATCATGAACAGCTGACCGTAGACAATACCTTGAAGCTTCGTCAGCTTTTGAAAAGGCTTCCGCCCTTTGCAAAGGACTATTTTCGTGCCATTGAGCCAACCACCAGCACGAAAACAAGAATTTCCTATGCCTATGATCTCATTGTATTTTTCAGGTTTCTGACAGACGAAAATCCTTTGTATAAAAATTATAAGCCGGAGGATTTTAAGGTGTCAGATCTGGATTCTTTGCAGGCTGTGGATATTGAAGAATATATGGAATATTTAAAGGTATATTCTGATGATAATGAAAATCTCGTCACCAATGGAGAGCGAGGCCTGAAACGGAAAATGTCTGCTCTTCGAAGCTTTTATCTGTATTATTACAAGCATGAAATGATTCAGAATAATCCTACGCTTCTGGTGGATATGCCGAAGCTTCATGATAAGGAGATCATTCGTCTGGAGGCAGATGAGACCGCAAAGCTTCTGGATTTTATTGAGAAAGGCGGGGAAAATCTCACCGGTCAGCAAAAGGTCTACTATGAAAAGACAAAACAGAGGGATCTGGCAATTGTTACCTTGCTTTTAGGAACCGGGATCCGAGTTTCGGAATGTGTGGGACTGGATGTTGAGGACGTGGATTTTAATACTTACGGGATCAAGGTCGTACGAAAAGGCGGCTCTGAAATGATCGTCTACTTTGGAGATGAGGTGGCTCAGGCGCTGATTGACTACATCGAAGGTGACCGGAAGGCAGTCACACCGGTAGCAGGACATGAACACGCCCTCTTCTATTCTACCCAGAGAAAGCGTATTGGTGTCAGAGCAGTGGAAAATCTGGTAAAAAAATATGCCAGGCAGGTAACACCGCTGAAAAAAATAACCCCCCATAAACTGCGCAGTACCTATGGTACCGCACTTTATCAGGAAACGGGGGATATCTATCTGGTAGCAGATGTACTTGGCCACAAGGACGTCAATACTACCAGAAAGCATTATGCAAGTGTTGGAGATGCAAGACGACGAAGTGCTGCAAAATATGTGAAATTAAGGGAAGACTAAGATATCTGAGCACATTTATATAGATTTTCCTGATTATCTTCAAAAAAGATTGACATAAATATATTATGTCAATCTTTTTATTAATGGTCAGTACCTAAATATTCGAGGATACCTTCTGCAATACCTTCCGCCAGCTTCTGCTGGTAATCTTCTTTTTGAAGCAATGTTCTTTCATTCTTGTCAGTTAAAAATCCAACTTCTACCAGTGCCGCTGACATATCTGTTCCTAATATCACTGCGTAATCCGCTGTTTTCACATCCCGGTCTTTTGCCCCGGTGGCATTTATAATCTGTTTCTGTATGGATTCTGCGAACTTTTCACTGTTCCAGCTTTTTGATTCTGCATAAAATGTCTCGATTCCATTTCCGCTTCCATCTTCTGAAGAATTACAGTGGATACTGACAAAAACCTTCGCATTTCGCTGGTTGGCAAACGCAACTCTGTCTGAAAGTGCTGCATAAGTGTCATCCTCCCGGGTCATTTTTACCTTGTAACCGGATTTGGATAAAAGCTCTTTCGTTTTCTTTGCAACTGCAAGGTTGATATCCTTTTCATATAGATCTCCGTGATTTGCACCGGCGTCCTTACCCCCATGTCCTGCATCCAGAACGATGTCAGCTGTCCAAAAAGACGAGAATATTTTTTTCTCTCCAAAAATCCACCGATACAGTAAAACCATTGTAATACATATAACAGTCAGAACTGCCATCAAAGTGACGACTTTTCTAAGAAGCCTCTTTTTCCTTCGGCGTCGGCGCCTTTGAGCTATTGAATTATGTGGATTATTTTCTCGTTCCATGTTTCTTTTGTCCGTCCTATCTTTGGTATATTGCCTGTTCAGTGTAAAAATGTTACCACGAAACAAATATATTCTATTGGAAAAAGCTTTCTGTTTTCCACAATAAATCCTTAAATTTTTCTAAAAGTTGTTCTGATCCCTCTCACATATAGTAATGAAAAAACGTAGCAGCGATCAAACTGCTACGCATGAGAAGTCTCCGATTTAATGTATTTCAGTCTATAAAAATATCTAATCAAAATACAACCTGATTTCTTCCGTGATTCTTGCCATAATAGAGCTTATCATCAGCCTGTTTTACCAGCTCCGGAAGCTGTGAGCGATAATCGTACTCTTCTACTCCAAAGGTCATGGTCACATGATGGACCTGATCCTGATAGGTGATTGGCAGTTTGGAAACCGCCACCTTAATCTCATTGAGAAGTATACTGGCCTGATCCAGATTCATTTCCGGCAGGAAAAAGAAAAACTCCTCTCCTCCCCAGCGGCACACATGTCCAATACCAAAGGTTTTCTCAACAAACATGGCTGCAAGGTCTTTTAAGACCTGATCTCCGCAGTTATGACCGTAGGTATCATTGACATGTTTGAAATGATCAATATCACCAATTGCAATACTAAAGGGCTGATTGGGGTTTGCAGCAATATGATTATTAATTATCTCTGTCATCTTCCTTCGGTTATAGAGTGTTGTCAGCGGATCCGTTGCAGCCTGTTGCCGAAGCTCCATATTATATAGCATCAGATGCTTTTCCGTCTGCTGGATATTGGTGCTGAAAATGATGCAGACGATTGCAATGTTAATAAATATGGATATTGTATTTAACGTTTGGAAGAACAGGCATTGGTTTGCAGTCAGATGGATCAAAGGTTCGTGGGTCTGAGTGTAAAAAAATAATCCCATTCTGACAAAAAACAGTACAAAAACAAAAATGAACTTGCCTGCCGGAGTCTCATACAATGAGAAAAATGAGATGATCATCAGCGGAACCATAAAATTGACGCCGCCGCAGTTCCATCCATAGGTACAGATAAAATATGCCATCCATCCGATGGCGATCAGAACATAGAACAGCGTAGACCATCTGATATGAACTATTTCCAGAAAATATAAGGAAAGACCCGATGCAATCAGCCACGGAAGCACGTAAAGAATCTTTTCACCATGACCGAAGATGGAAATGCTAATACTGTATACGATAAAGAAAACGATAAAAGTAATGTACGACCATTTTAATACGGATTTAAAATACTTTGGACATGCCTCGTTTGTAAAACGTGGCTGTATATTCTTTTTCATAACAGGTCCTCCCTGCATTATGTACGGAATGTATCTGTTCAGTACCTCTAGCCAGAATATCTGAATAGTTACTGACACTTCATTATAACATATCTTGTCCATAAATAAAAGAAAATTTGTCATATCTGTTCAGTATGTTCAGTATTTTTCGGATACAATGGCTTCTGAATAGTTACAAAAAAACATATCTAAGGATGGACAAATCCAAAGATCTGTGTTAAGATATTAACAAGTTAATTGAAAGAGCAAGAAGTACAAGTTCCGAAAGGATTCATAGAGAAACCGGTGAAAATCCGGTACGGTCCCGCCACTGTAATAGGGAGTTTTAAAGCATAATTGTCACTGGAGAAATCCGGGAAGGCGTTTTAAAACGATGAACTTAAGTCAGGAGAACTGCTTGTATGGATTTATAAGATGATTCTTACGGTCGATGAGAAACATATCATAGCATATTATTTTGTAAATCAGACGGTCGTATTTTTCAGGAATACGGCCGTTTTTGCAACCTTGATTAACGAAATATTCTTGCCTCTATAGGGAAAGGAACCGTGCTCCCCCACGGTTCCTTTTTCTGTCTCTCATGTACTTCAACTACGGACAAAGTTCACCAAGCAGCTTCCCTGTATTTAGGTCGTAGCTTTGTACATTTCCGCTGTCTTTAAGAAGGTAAAAGGTATTGCCGATAAAGGTTCCCCGTACCGTATCATAAATCCCGCTTTTCGTTTGTACGTCAATCTTTAACTTCTGTACAAAGGTGTCATTCTCATAGGAGAATACGAAATAGTCTCTCCAGTTCTTACCACGGTTGCTTCCTTCTGCGCAAAATCCGAATAGATTTTTGGAAGGACTGATCATGACAGCGTGGTAATTGTAAAGCGCTTCACTGTGATTATAATCTTTCATCGCATATTTGGATACTTCAGTTACTTTCGTTTTATCAGAGATATCAAACATGGAAAGCTTCATTCCCTGCTGTGCACCTGTATTTTCATCGGCCTCCATGCCAATGCCAAGAAGCCGGTCCTCACCGTAAATGTGAAGATAGTCGGAAAAACCACTGATTTTTAGTTCACTTAAGATTTTTGGATTCACAGGGTCTTTTAAATCCACGGTAAATAAAGGATCTGTCTGTCGGAAAGTCACAAAGTAGCCAGTATCACCCACAAACCGTGCAGAATAAATCTGTTCATCCTTGGCCAGCCCTTCGATTTTACCTACAACCTGAAGCTGCCTATCCAAAACATAAAGCGCATTTGTTTTGGTCTCCTCTGTGGTTTCATAGCCAATGATCTCACCGGTTCTGTCGTCAACCAGTTTTTCTGCCTGATATTCCCATACCGTACTTACCAGCCTAAGATGATCGTTGGATTCATCCATGGAAAAGGTGCTGTCCAGAAGCCCTTTTACTTCACCTTTTGCACGCAGGACGATTTTTCCTTTTTCATAAGAAAAACGTAAAATGGAGGTCATGTTTGCATTGAGCCCCTCCTGTGGCTCTGCGAATTTGGAACCTGCCACATAAATATTGTTTTCACTGACATAGTACATGGTTTCGTCGGAAACAATTCCCATGGTCTGCACAAATTCCATCGGATCATTGAGGTCTATGGTCACAAATACGAGGTACGAAGTAGCGTTGCTTTGCTCCGGAAGATAAATGTTGTCTGCCTGAAGACGTTTTCCATCCAATACAGGAATATAGGAATCATAATCTTCTTTTCCGTTGCCTGGATTTGCATAGTATCTGCTGAATCCGTAAAAATATCCTTCTGTAATCCGGGAGGATGTATATTCACCCTGGAGGGTAAACTTTCTTTTAACCTCCGGCTTTGTGCGGTCGCTGATATCATAAAATGTGATTTCATGATAGGCATTTGCAATATATGCCATATCATAGTAGACAGACATTTTCCGGGAAGTCGTTTCAGACATAGGATAATCGGTATATTTTTGCTGAATCACAATTAAGGTATCTTTCCATATATAAAATTCTTCAATGGAATCGGAATACCTGATCTGCCCGATTTCTTTTAAGCTATCTATGGTATCCACAATCTGAATGTACCATTCCAATGTTTCCCCTTTTGATGACCGAACCAGTTGATATAAATAACGGCCATCGTTTTTAACAATATCTCCCTCATCAATGCCTTCTGTCCGTACATTAGTGGTTCCGTAGGCAGTGTCTGAGAGATCATGTACACTGTTCATCTGTTTTTCGGCAGCACTTTCTTCCGCTGCCGCTTCCATCCTGATGCCTTCTTCTAACGGAACATTCAAAGCATCCCCTCTGGCAAGCATTTCATACTCCTTCCAGACTGTTGCCATGGAAGCATAGATTTCTTCATAACTTACTTTTGGAAATAAAAGCTCCTCTTCTTCTGAAAGCTCCTCTTCTTCTGTTTCGGGGATTTCATTGCTCTTTAAAGAATCTGTATTTTCTGAAATATCCTCTTCAGACGGCAAATATTTATCAGTGGAAATAGTAAAAGCAGTCATTCCAAGGAGAAATATACATAGACATGCTGCGGCAGCCATCCATTTTCTTGTAGTCTTTCGTCTCTGAAAAGCTTTTTGTGCCACCTGCTGTTTTAGTTGCTTCTTCATATTTTCCGGTTCAAGACTTTCCGGGATGGTTAAATTCTCTGACTCATCTTTTAAATATTTCAAAACATCCTTCTTATTGTCCATACTGCACCTCCTCTGCTAAAATAGCTTGCTCCATTTTCTTTAAGGCTCTTCGGTACCTGGAACGAAGGGTACTGTGTCTTAGATGCATGATCTTTGCAATTTCTTCCCCTTTATAGCCGCCGAACACTGCCAACGCAACAATTTTTCTTTCATCCGCCGAAAGGACAGACATCAAATCCCCGGCGATGACTCGATCTTCCAGTATCGGATGAAAGGACGGTTCCTTCTCCAAAGGAGTATTTTTTCTGATGATGCTTTTTCGAAAATGGCTGTTACATTGATTGACCAGTATTTTAAAGATCCACGATCGAAAGCACTCTTCGTTTTTCAAAGAAGAAAATTTTTCGAAGGCTTTTAAAACGGTCTCACCGACTACATCCTCCGCATCCTGAGGATTTCCAAGATAATAATATGCCAGACGGTATAAATCCTGATACACTGACTCATACAATATCATAAATCGCTCCATACCACTCACCTCGCTTGAAACGTATTCGTATCTGTTCAGTACCTTCCAGATACGAGCAAAAATCCATACAAAATTTGCTTCGCAAATGGATTTTTGATTCAGAACAGTTCTGTATTACTATAGATACAGACGCAGAACATATTGAAAATGTTGCATAAAAAAAGACTGTTCTACGAAATATTTCGGTTTTTCAGTCTTTTTAAACAGGAATATGGTGATTTGCAACTATTCATAAGCTATCTGAAAAGTTACACAGTTAAAAAACAAATTGAATGAGCAGCATGTAGCAGGCGGTTCCGCCAATGATGCTGACAAGGGTATTTCTTTTCCAAATATGCAGAATTGCTACCAGAAATACAGAGATAAATTCAGGAATCCCAAAAGGCGCTTTTACAACAGAAACATTTTTCAGGCAATACACCACAAGAATTGCCATGATGGAATACGGAAGCACTCTGCCCAGATAATTAATAAATTCCGGCACGGGCCTTCCGTTGTCAAAGATCAGAAACGGCAAAAAACGAAGGGCTGCCGTTACCAATGCGATGACAAAAATCATCAGGAAGGCATTTTGATTATTCATGCTTGGTGGCTCCTTCCCTATCCATTCTGTTTTTACAGAGGGATAAAACAATCGTAATAGAGATCATAGCAGGAATCAGAAAGTTTTCCGCTCCAAATACCATCAGGCAGCCTACGGAGCAAATGAGACCAGCGATGACCGGTAAATGATTTTGGGTTGTCAGCCACTGCTCTACAAATACCGTAACAAATAATGCAGTCATGGAAAAATCGATTCCTGCAGTGTTAAAGGTAACGACAGAGCCCAGGACACTTCCCAGAACACTTCCAAAAATCCAGTAACATTGATTCAATAAGGACACGAAAAACCAGTACCCATGCTTGTCCGTCCCTTCCAAACATTCATCACTGCAAAGCAGGGAATAGGTCTCATCGGTCAGCGAAAAGATCAGATATGGCTTATATTTCCCGGCATCCCGGTATTTATCGATCATGGAAATCCCGTAAAACAAGTGCCTTGCATTTACCATAAGGGCTGTTAAAGTTGCTGAAATCAAAGATGCTCCGGAAGTCAAAAGTGAGACTGCAACATACTGCATGGAACCAGCATAAATGGTAAGGCTCATGAGAAACGACCAAAACAGACCATATCCGGCTTTTTTAAGCAAAATACCAAATCCCATACCTAAAACAAGATAGCCTGCCATCACAGGTAAAGTTTTTATGAACGCCTTCTTCATCATGTTTTATAATGCCCTTTCACTTTCATTTATACGGCTTAGCAAGGCTTCCTGCAATACCCTTGAAACATTGATGTGTGCCTCATCGGCTTCCCGATTCAGCCAATTAGGCAAGGTTACATTTCTGCGAACCATTTTCATGTCATTTTTTTTACGATAGATTCCCAGGTCAGCATCTACAATTGAGACAAAAGTTTTGCCTTTTTCGTAAAATGTACCTTTTGTTATATCAATATCCTGTATGCTGCTCGGGGGAATCAAATTAATCCCCTGTTCATCGAAGGAAATGCATTTTAAGCCGATTGCATCCCGTGCCATGGAAACTGCCTCTGCCAAACCAGCTTTCTTTTTTCCCTCTTCATTTGCTTCTGTCAGGATGCTTAAGTCAGGTACTTCAATCAAAATATTTGTTTCTAGTTCAGTAAATATCGTAGGATATGCTATTTTCATTTTCAAGCCTCCAATCCCCATTTTCTTAAAATTGCTCTTGCTAAGTTTTCGTTTATCTCTCGATGTCGTGGTATTTGTTCTTCATCATTCCCTCTTTTATAGACATCGTGATTACTGCCATGCCTGTAAAACTCAAATCCTGCATTTTGGAGTTTTTTAATAAGTTCTCGTTGTTTCATTTGTTTTCTCCTTATATTATACACATTTAATGTGTATTTATCAACAATGTAAAAGATATTTAAGCACTGTTTTTTATTATATTTTTTGTTTGGAAAAATGGCGAACTGCCTGAAATAGAAATAGCAGATGCTATTTCAAGATTATGATATCTTGTAGTATAACATCTGCTACATTAATTTGCAATTATATTTAGTTTTTTAGGGAAGACTTAGGGAAGAAAGCATATCCCATTTATCTATAGTCTCTCGTAATATCATAAAACGAGCGTTTTCCCGCAATGTAATCATCGTAAACAACTTCCGGTGATTTACCCCGATATATGGCGCAAAAACCACAATCTTCGCAAACGCCCTTACACTGAAAGGTTTTTTTGATATACTGCTCTCTTTCTTCCATTGTAGATTCTTTTATCTCAGGTGGCCGCATTTTTATACCTTCCTACGTATGTATATTATAGAATATCTTGGGGTCTTTCAAATAATAATCTATATGAATATCATACTTTCTTTGGAATACAGTGACATTCTTTCCACCATCAGGAACAAGCATCACTTGAGTATATCCTCCGTCTATATTTTTAAAGTATGAATCCATATAATATAAATACGGTTCTATCCATTTAAAATAATCTGAATCCACAGCTTGATAAACATTGTTTACCCAGTTAATCGTTAGATTTTGATTGTTTGATCTGATTGCTTCTCCAAATTCATAAGCATTTAAAGGAATACCTTCAGCTACCGGAATTGCTCCCCACTGTCCATCAATGAAAATCCATTTTTCATAATCCTTTAAATACACCTCACACCCAACATGACCAGCTCCGGTTTCCCGGGTCTCTACATCTTTAGTTTTTAGATTCAACTGGCGGCACTCTAAACCAAGTGTATTAAGACATCCACAAATTACTGTTCCGTATTCCACACATCGATATTGTTTTCCGTGATTTATCACTTGGTCAAGTATATATAATGGATCATTTTGCTCTGGTTCATTCATCCCATCATGTTTCCATAACCCAGACACCCAATTGGTAATCACTTGAACTTTCTCATAATCCGACTGACATTTTTCCGTCATCTTTTCTAACTCGTATGTATCACATAATTCTCCAAGATAATCATCCGAGTAAGGACACCAACTAACAAATTTATTTATGATTTCATTTTTATCTGAAAAATTATCAGTTGTGACATCGTTTTGTGGAATATTATAACTTTGACCGCATGAACATATGACCAATACAAGCACAAATAAAATACAAGCCATAGTTATTTTTTTATTTTCCAATACCATTTTCACACACCATTTTCATATAACTGTTGCTAAAGTTTTCACAACTTGTTCTTACTTGTAACATAAATATGTCCAATTCCAAAAATAACCGAAGCTCCGATCAATAGATAATGCTGCATGGTTATTCCGCTCAAAAGAAATAGAAATGTAGGTAGCAGTGCTAATGCCATCTGTTTCCTGTACGTTTGTTTTATAAAATACAGCATCCATACAATCCAATAGCCTAGCATAATCAGGACATTACCAAAAAGGTAAACCAGAAATGCAGACACGGAATGAAATCCAAACTCGGCGATTCCGATGTTAAAAACCATAAGAAACATGCAGCTGTAACGTCCTACCTGCTCGATAACATTCATAACCTTATTCGTACAATGATTATGCTGATCCTTTGCTCTGACTGCATAAATAATATTGGGAATCAGTAATAATACGACCAAGATCAGTCCAAAACCATTTAACCAGCCAATTCCCAGTTTCCCGGCTACGAACACGGATGTTGGTCCATCCGCACCACCAATGATTGACATACTATTTTTCATCGTAATATTCCTTCAATGCATCTTTAACTGCTTTTTTAATTACAAAATATGCAACAACTGAAATAACTCCAATTACGATGAAACGTATAAATAATACTAATATTTGAAACAACATACATTTTCTTCCTCCTTAATTTTCGATTTTTGTAGTTCAGAAAACTGAAATTTGTGGGTGCACCAATTATTTACAAAATCGATGCATAAATAAGGCAAAAAAGGTAGATTTGGGCATCGGAAAAAGCTATTTCTTACAAAATCGATGCATTACAAGCGAAAAAGAGGTCTGAACAGCAACAAAAACTGCAGGGACAGAAAAAATGCCATTTTTCTCCGTCCCCGATGGTATCCAAACTTTTTCAAGGGAGTTTTGATATAATTCATATATTTTCTAAGTTCAATGATTCCATCGCATATTCCTTGGGATATACCCGAGAGTAATAGAATCCCTGAATATATTCACATTCAATGTCTTCCATTGCGGTATTCTCTTCTTCCGTTTCCACACCCTCACACAATACCTTTATATCCATCTCATGTGCCAGCCGACAAATTCCCTTCAGCAGTTTTTTTCCTGTCGGCTCAACACTTTTCTGTATGATATGTCTGTCAATTTTCACACAGTCTACTGTAAAGTCACATAAATCGTTTAACGAAGTATACCCGCTTCCAAAATCATCCAGAACGATCCGAACCCCTTTTTTCCTGCAGGCCAAGGCGTTCTCTCTGAGCAGGGCATTGTTCTCACCCAGAGAATCTTCTGTAATCTCTATCCAGAGAAGACTCCTGTCAATCTGATATTTCTCAATAATATTTGAAAATATTTTCAGGAATTCCGGTTGTGTAATGGTTGTCCTGGTCAGATTACAGGCAACATGCCAGTGCCCATACCCTTGCTTTTTCCATTCTTCCAGAAGACGGCACCCCTCTTCAATCATATAGTAGTCCAACTGTTCAATTACACCGCTCTGACGCATAATACCTATATACTTCCCCGGAGACAAAAGCCCTTCTCTTGGATGCTGCCAGCGGGATAACATTTCTGCTCCGCAAACCTCCTTTGTTTCTTTATTTACGATAAACTGGAGATAAGGCTGAATTTCTTTTTTCTTGACTGCATCCTGGACTTCCAGCTGCAATTTGGGTATCTTTTCAGCTTGGTCCAACATTTTTTCATTGCTGAAGGAATAAGGAAGATGATGAATACACGCATACAGATATCCCTGTTTGGCACTGAAAACTGCCGATTCACATTCCCCCTTGTCTTTTCCAAGGTAATACACCCCTGCATGGATATCGAATTTGTAGTCTTTCTGAAACTTGATGCAATACTGTTCCAGTTCCTTCATAATTCGGTCGATATGCTCCTGCGCATCTTCCTCACTGCCTCTTTGAAACAGCATTGCAAAGGTACCGTCTCCCAAACGGACAGATACTTCCCCTTCCGATTCACTCTGGAACAAAACCAATGCCGTATAACGCTGTACTTCTTCTGCCTCCTGCTCTCCCTGATACTTTCGAATATGATCAATATTCATTCCCAGGTAGACCATATAATATAATCCTGCCGCCTGTGAAGCGATATAATTATTATAAAAATACGTCAGATAATCCCCATTTCCAATCCCAGTCAGTGAATCATTCATCTGCTCCTGCTCCGACTGCCTGATACGTTTCCTCTGCCTGATTTCATAAAAAAGAAACAGCATGCAGAGTATGATTGATACCACCGTAATACCGATTAAAGCCGGAGACAATCTCACCTTTTCTCCATGCTCCATCACATAGGTAATAGTGATACCGGCTATCTCCTGAGCATCAATCTCTCTGATTGCCTCTGTGATCTGCTCTTTCATTTTCGGTGAAGCAATTTTTGTAAAACCAATACAGATGTCTCTTGTCTTTCCATCCGTTGTTTTGATCTGAAGCAAGGTTTCATTCTCCAAATCCTTGATCTCTTCCGGCATATATGCGGACACCAATTCTACCTGCAGGTTTTTCGCCAGTTCCTTCTGTTGATTTTTCTTACCGGCACTCACATAGACAAAATCTCTGTCTGTTTTTTCTGAAATAATTTCAAGAATTTCCGGCATCACACCTTCATACATTTTACTTTCTTCGCTATAGTATTCCACGGGAAACAAATCCGGATTCCCTGCCACATAAATGCAGTCTGCAGGACCTGTCACTTCTTCTGTTGCCGTAACCTGCGCAGCCACATCCATATTCGTTCCCAGTAATGCCATCCAGATGCAGCCCACCACTGCAATCATTTTTCTCAGGAATCTTTGTTTCACTGCTGATATCTCCTTTTTTATTCAAGTACGCCTCGGCGCACCTTCAAGATAAATCGATTTTTTTTCTTTCAATCCGCCCCCACTGGAGTTTCTTCTTTTTATATCCAATAAAAGCAGTGCTTCTCACAAATGCCATGACAAATCGCAGAAAGGTAATTTCAAAAAAGCAAAGAAATACTGCTTTCATAACATCTCTGGCTGTAATTTTGAGATCGATCGTGTGAATTCTCGCAAAAAATGCGGTCAGAGACAAGATAGAACCAAACAATGCATAAATCAGGAAAAATAATAGCATAAACGGAATATTGATCAGTTTAAGCCAGTAAGCCAGTATCATCGTCAGAACTCCAAACACTTCAATAAAAGGAGAAAGAAGTTCATAAAACAGAAAGTATGTATAAGAAATCAGGCTTACTGCGCCAAACTTTGGGTTTGTAAGCATGCGCCTGTGTCTCCACATACTCTGAAACAATCCCAGGTGCCACCGTTTCCGCTGTTTGCACAAATCTCCCAGCCGCTCTGGTGCCTGGGTCCAGCATATGGCGTCTGTGGCATATCGGATGACATATGGCATATCATTCATGACACAGTATTCATGAAGCTTCACCACAAGTTCCATATCTTCCCCCATAGTCGTTCGGTCATATCCTCCGGCACAGATCACAACATCTTTCCGAAACAAACCGAATGCCCCGGATATGATCAGTGAACCATTAAACTTATCGAACA
>CALZFY010000035.1:0-24190 GCA_945786935.1 uncultured Lachnoclostridium sp. | reverse complement strand
CTGCATGGATTTTTGCTTCGTATCTGGAAGGTACTGAACAGATACGAAAGAAAAAACGAGGAAGTACTATGAAAGAAAAAATTACCGGTCATACCCGGCTTCTATGCCTTTTGGGAGATCCTGTTTCCCACAGCATCTCTCCTGCCATGCACAATCTCTCCTTTGAAACTCTGGGACTTGATTATGTGTATCTTGCATTTCAAACAACCACCGCACAGTTTGACGCCACCACCTCTGTTTTAAAACAGATCGGTGCCCGTGGTTTTAACTGTACGATGCCATGCAAACGAATTGCAGCGGAAAAATGTGATACCCTTTCTCCCGCGGCAAAACTGATGAACTCTGTCAATACAGTGGTGATAGAGGATGGAAAACTCATAGGGCATAACACCGATGGTGTGGGTTATATGCGTTCCGTTCAGGATGCAGGACATGATATCATCGGAAAAGAAATGACGCTCCTTGGTTCCGGCGGTGCCGCCTCTGCCATTTTGACCCAGGCCGCTTTGGACGGTGTCAAAAAGATCCATCTCTTTGCCCGAAAGGGAAATTCCTGGAATATGATTGAAAAGCAGGTTTTTGAAATCAACAGAAGCACTAGCTGTCAGGTAACCTTACAGGAGCTTTCAGACGTGGCTGCACTAAAGGCTTCCATTCAGGACAGTGCAATTTTAGTCAATGCTTCTTCGGTAGGTATGGCTCCCCACGAAGATCAGTGTCTGATCCCGGATACTTCCTTTTTTCACCCGGAACTGATCGTATCTGATGTCATCTATAACCCCGGAAAAACCAGGCTTTTGCAGTTGGCGGAAGCAGCCGGTCTTCCTGCTTTTAACGGAATGTACATGCTTCTTTATCAGGGTGCTGAAGCTTTTAGGATCTGGACAGGGAAAGATATGCCTGTGGATCTTGTCAAACAAAGGCTCTTTTCTTAAGACCGAAAAAAAAAGTCTCTGGCGATCCAGAGACTTTTTTTGCACGCTATTTACGATTTTTCTGTAAGAAAATTGGAATCTTAATTTCCTGTTCCTTTGGAGCATGTACATTCGGAGTTGTGATGCCCGGGAATGTTTTCGGTTCTGTTACCGGAGTGACAGGTGTGGTTGGAACCACCGGTTTTACCGGTGTGGTCATTCTTGAAGCTGTGTTGAAATTCAGACTGCTTTTTGTCGGAATCACTTTCTGAGCTCCTGTAACATTGGCATCCAGACCTGTAGCGATGACTGTAATGCTGCATTCATCTGTGTATGTATCATCATACATGGCACCGAAGATAATATTTGCATCTTCTCCTGCCATATCCTGTACATAGCTTGCTGCATCATTGGCATCCATCAGGGAAATATCACCGGATACATTAATGATCACATGAGAAGCACCTGAAATCGTTGTTTCCAGAAGTGGAGAAGCAACTGCCTGTTTTACAGCTTCTAAAGCCTTGTCATCTCCCTTGGCACTACCGATACCAATATGAGCGATACCCTTGTCCGTCATGACAGTCTGAACATCTGCAAAGTCCAGATTGATCAGTGCCGGTAAGTTGATCAGGTCTGTAATGCCCTGAACAGCCTGCTGTAACACTTCATCGGCTTTCTTTAAAGCTTCCGGCATGGTTGTGCGTCTGTCAACGATCTCTAAAAGCTTATCATTTGGAATCACGATGAGAGTATCTACGCTGTCTTTCAGCTTTTCAATACCGGAAATCGCATTCTGCATTCTTGTCTTTGCTTCAAATTTAAAAGGCTTGGTCACAACACCTACAGTGAGGATTCCCATATCCTTTGCTACCTTGGCAACGACCGGAGCTGCACCTGTACCGGTACCGCCTCCCATACCACAGGTTACAAATACCATATCTGCACCCTTGATGGCTTCTTTGATATCATCAATGTTTTCTTCTGCTGCTTTTTCACCAATTTCCGGTTTTGCGCCTGCGCCAAGCCCCTTCGTCAGCTTTTCACCAATCTGCAGTGCATTCTCTGCTTTACAGAAGTTTAATGCCTGCTTATCTGTGTTAATACCGATAAATTCCACGCCACCGATCTGTTCGTCTATCATTCTATTCACAGCGTTATTACCTGCACCACCTACACCAATCACGATGATCTTTGCTGCAGATTCAGCTTCGTTTGTCATAATCTCTAACAAATTAAAGTCCTCCCTTAACATGCTCCGGGATCCTATGGTCCCCCACCATAAACATCCATTCAGAGCACTGAATATCTACCTTACCCTATATTATCTTTTTTTCCTTAATTAATCAAGATGCTTTTCAAAAATAATTATTTAAAATATAACTGTTCAGATCCAACGTCAAATTATTTATCTTTCATAAACGAGATATTGGTGCTTTCTGAAGTATATTCTTCCATATGTAGTACACCGGACAGATTCTCAAGATCCGGAAGCAGTGTCTTGATTCTGGCTGCCTTCTCGTCCATATGGTCTCCGCTCCCCAGATTGACCCTTACATTTTGAAAAGTCAGCACAATCTGGCTGCTGTCATTTTTTAAAGTAATCTCATCCGGGGAAAGCTCGTACTTTTTCATCATCTGGGTCATGGACAAAAGTACATCAAACACCTGGTCATTTGCCACATTTAAAGGCTGATTTAAAGCGAGGGTGTCAAACTTCAGACCCTTGATACAGGGAATACCCTCTAACACTTCATTGGAGCTTTCCACCACCGTACCGTCCTTGTCGAAATACAGGTTAGAACCCATATATCTGACATAGCCGATCATTGTTTTTTCATACACACGAATCCTGATATGATCCGGTGCCAGCATGGTCAGCTCCACTTTATCCACAAAAGGAATTTCCTTTCCATCCAGATAACGGTACAGAAAAGTCAGGTACAGCGAATTTCGTTGTTTTCCTAATACAAGCTGCGTGATCTCTTCCTTGGAATAAAAGGAGTTTCCAACCACATCTACCTGCTTCACCCGAAATATTCCTGCTCCCAAAAGAACCGAAAATATAAGAAACAGGACTGCAATCCCTATGATGATCCATTTTAAATTCAATGATTTCTTTTTTTCTCTTCTTCTCATAAAGAGCATTTTACCATATATTTTCGGCTCTTGCACTACTAAATATTCCCTGAAACCTCACTCCAGCTAAGATTAGCCCCTAAGGATCTGAAATCCTTTACAATATCCTCATAACCCCTGTTGATCATTCCCGCATTTTCAATCACAGAAGTTCCTGCCGCACCAAGGGCTGCAAGCACCAGGGCTGCTGCACCTCTTAGATCCTTAGCCTCTGTCACAGCCCCCTTAAGCTTCTTAACAGGCCGGATATGGACACTGCGGTCTTTAATTTCCAGATCAGCCCCCATTTTCTGGAGCTCCTCCACGATTAAAAAGCGGTTTTCAAAAATCCTCTCCTCAATGACGGAGCTGCCGTCCCCGGTACATAACACCGACAGCAGGGGAGACTGAAGATCTGTTGCGAATCCCGGATAAGGTGCTGTAGCAAGATAGGGAATCCTGTGAGGCCTTCCCTCCATTTTTATCATCACATCCATTCCATCCCGACGAAGCTTAGCCCCCAGCTCTCCTGCCAGCCGGATCGTTTGTTTCATATGAAGGATGGGCATTTCTTTTAATACGACCTCTCCCCCTGCAATGATTACTCCCAGAAGATAAGTTCCTGCCACAATACGATCAGAGCAGATGTTGTATTCCACATTTTTGTGAAGCGGCTTTGGCATCACACTGATCACATCTGTTCCGGCACCGGTGATGCAAACTCCCATTTTTTCCAGAAAACAGCAAAGCTCCGTAATTTCCGGTTCTTTAGCTCCTCCGTAGATCCTGGTCATTCCTGATGCTTTGGAAGCAGCCAGTAAAACATTCTCCGTTACACCCACACTGGGATAGGGAAGGTGTATATCGCATCCCTCCAGCCTGACGCACCTTGTTTCCAGATAAGTATCTTCCTCGCAAAAAACTGCTCCCAATGCGGAGAGCGCCTGTTCGTGAAGATCAATGGGACGTTTTCCGATGCAGCAGCCCCCCGGATATCCGATCACAGCTTTTCCGAACCGGCCAAGAAAGCTTCCCAAAAGCATGACCGAGGATCTTAATTTTCCGGCCTTCTCAATAAAAGGCACCGGTTCCATCCGGGCTGTATTGATCACCAATGTATCATCTTCCCAGCGAATCATTGCCCCGGCACTTTCCAGTGCCTCCAGCAAAGAATATACATCCAAAATTCTGGGGCATCCGTGAAGAATCGTCTCCCCCTCATTCAACACACTGGCTGAAAGAATGGGAAGAACCGAATTTTTACTTCCCTGTATCTTTATTTCTCCATACAGTTTTTGCATTCCTTCCACTTCTATTCTATTCAAAGGATTCCCCCACCTGTTTCATTCATAATATTTTATGTAGGTATGGTAAAATTAATGTTCTTTTCTTGTAGAAAGAGATACATTTAATGCAATTCCCATCTCTGCCAGTAAAAACAGCACGGAGGTTCCTCCATAGCTTACAAAGGGCAGGGTAATACCTGTATTTGGAATGGTATTTGTCACTACTGCAATATTTAAGATCACCTGTATCAGAATGTGTGCCATGATCCCGGTCACTACCAGACATCCAAAGAGATCTTTTGTATGACTTGCCACCACCATCAGCCGCCAGATTAAGATCCCGAACAATACGATCAGCAGCCCCGCACCAAATAATCCCAGTTCCTCACAGATAATGGAAAAGATCATGTCATTCTGGGCTTCCGGAACAAAGCCCAGCTTCTGCTTTCCATTTCCGATTCCTACACCAAACACACCTCCGGAACCGATGGCGTAAAGTCCCTGGAGAGTCTGATAGCCCTTTTCATACTTTTCGGGATCAAGCCAGATTGCCAGCCGTTCCAGGCGGTAGCTGGCAGTTGCCAAAAACAGGGTGATAAATACGATGCCCAGTCCTCCGATGGCCAGAAACTGTAAATATTTTGGACTTGCCACAAAGATCAGCACCACTGCGATCCCAAGGATAATAATTGCCGTGCTTAAGTTATTGGAGCCAACCAGCCCCACAATGGGCAGTGCACTGATGATGACCAACAGCATGGTCTTAAGTTTTACAATACGTTTTCCCTGCTTTGTCACGATCCATGCCAGAAATATGATCAGAGCCACCTTGGCAAATTCCGAAGGCTGAAAAGAAAGGGGACCTAAGGCCAGCCAGCGTTTGGAGCCATTAATTTCCTGACCCACAAACAGCACCAGCGTTGAAAGAATTGCTGAGAGCACATAGCCTGCTACAGAAAATTTTGCCCATACATGATAATCAATCAAAGATACGATGTACATTGCTGCCAATCCAAGACTTGTAGCAAAAAACTGCTTCTTCAGATAATAAAAGCGGTCTGCAAATTTCACCAGTCCATTGTAGGAGCTGGTGCTGTAGAGCATGACCATCCCAAACAAAATCAGAGCCAGAACGCTTAAGAGTAATGCAATATCTACCCGTTTCGTTCCGGCTCTGTTTTGTTCCATACACAGATCTCCTTATAATTTTCTTACAAGATCCTTAAAGATTCTGCCTCGCTGTTCGTAATTATCGAACATTCCCCAGCTGGCACATGCAGGGGACAAAAGCACTGCTTCTCCCGGTTTCGCATGTGCTGCACTTAAAGCTACGGCCTCTTCCATTGTCTTTGCAAAAATAATATTCTCAAATCCGTGTTTTCTTGCACATTCTGCAATTTTTTCTTTTGTGGCACCTAAAAGCACCAGATAGGTTACCTTTCCATCAAAGCTCTCGATCCAGTCATCGTATTCTGAGCCTTTGTCGTAACCTCCGCCAATGAGGACTGTTTTACGGTTCATGGCCTGAATCCCCTTGATGGCTGCGTCTGTATTGGTGCCCTTGGAATCGTTGTAATAAGCGACACCATTCTTTTCGCATACATATTCAATGCGGTGTTCCACAGCTGTAAATTCCATCAGAGTCTTTCTGATGATATCCATAGGAATTTTCATGCTCACTGCCATGGCAATGGCTGCCATCACATTTTCATGATTGTGGGCACCTAAAATTTTCAGATCTGTGGTCTTGCAAACCTCAGTTTTGGAAGCACCATCTGCATAGATAAAGGTATCTCCCTCAAGATATACGCCCTTCTCTAAAGTATGCAGCCGGCTGAAAAATAGAACCGAAGCATTACAGTGCTTTCCAAATTCCTTTAAACAGGCATCATCGAAGTTTAGTACACATACATCGTCCTTTGTCTGATTCATGGAAATCTTTTCTTTGGTTTCTATGTAGCATTCCATGGTGTGATGACGATTGAGGTGATCCGGTGTAATATTTAAGATTGCACTGACTGCCGGATGAAACTCATGAATGGTTTCTAACTGGAAGCTGGAGATCTCAGCTACTGTTACAGTGTCCTCTCTCATTTCTGTGGCTACTGCAGTGTAAGGATTTCCAATGTTTCCTACCACATAAACACTCTCATAGAAGTTTTTCATTAACTTTCCAACCAGGGTGGTAGTGGTAGTCTTTCCGTTGGTTCCGGTAATAGCTACAACCTGTCCTTTAGACAGCTGATAAGCAAGCTCAATCTCTCCCCACACCGGGATTCCGCGGCTTTTAAACTCTTCAACCACCGGAATATCTGTCGGCACTCCCGGACTAAGTACAATGAGATCCAAAGTGTCGATCAGTTTTTCACTCAAAGCTCCCAGCACGATCTTTGCCCTGGAACCTTTCGCAAGCTTTGCCTGAATCTGCTCTGTTTTAAGATTCATATTTTCATCATACAGTACTACATGAGCCTGTACACTTTCCAAAAGATCTGCTGCACTGATACCACTGATACCGGTACCATATACAAGCACATTTTTATTTGTAAATTCCATAATTTCCTCCGTATTACAGTGCCATCAATCCAAGAAGACACAACATTGCAGTTACAATGGTAAATACTGCCACCACTCTTGTTTCAGACCATCCGCCAAGCTCAAAATGATGATGAATAGGCGCCATTCTGAAAATTCTCTTTCCATGAGAGATTTTAAAATATCCTACCTGAATGATCACAGATAAAATTTCGATCCAGTAGATCAGTCCCACGATCAGAATAAACATCGGCATCTGAAGCATATAGGCCATGGCTGCCACAAAGCCTCCTAAAGCCAGAGAACCTGTATCTCCCATAAAGACACTGGCAGGATATACATTAAACAGCAAAAATCCAAGCAATGCGCCGATGACCGCACATGCGACAGGCCATACACCGCTGTTCATGCCAAGGGCTACTACACCAAAGAAAATCGCTACCATAATGGTCACGCTGGTAGCAAGCCCATCCAGGCCGTCAGTGAAATTCACCCCATTGACGGTGCCGATGATAGCTAAAAACATAACCGGGATGGTCAGGAAACCAAGGTTTAATGTTTTTCCAGGGAAAAACGGAATCAGCATTTCCATGGAAATCCCGGAAAACTTATACATATAAACAGCAAACACACCGGTCACAAGAAACTGTCCAAACATTTTCTGGGATGGTGTCAGTCCTTCAGAACGTTTTAAGACAACTTTGATGTAATCATCCAGAAATCCGATGACGCCAAATCCTACTGTTACAAACAGGACCGGAATGATCTTTGGATAATCTTTCACAAAAAGACAGGATGTCAGGATCACACTGATGAGAAAAATGATTCCTCCCATGGTCGGGGTACCGTTTTTCTTCAAATGAGACTGAGGTCCTTCTTCACGGACTGTCTGACCGAATTTCAGCTTTCGCAAAAACGGTATGATGACCGGTCCTAAGGCCACACTGATAAAAAACGCAATCATGACAGGAATTGCAACTGCTATATATAGATTCATAATCCACCTCTTCTGAAAATTCTTACTACGGGGCTGATACCCGCATAAATATCAACCCATAGTATAATTCTTTTACTGCGAAGTTTCAACTGTTTCTATCTCCAAATAAGGTAAAATGTTTTCAAAAATGCTCTGGAGTACCGGTGCCGCAATGGTACCTCCATAATAGACTCCCGTAGGTTTTGCAATGATCACCAACCCAAGTACCTGGGGGTCATCTGCCGGAGCAAACCCGATAAAAGAGGAAATGTACTGATGGGCACTTCTTGGAAGTGTCTGGGAGGTGGCAGTCTTTCCACCGACACGATAGCCTTCCACCTGTCCCTTGGAGCCTCCGCCCTCTGCCACAACACCTTCTAAAAGTTCCCGCATGGTTCGAGAGGTTTCCTCTGAGATGACGGATTTTGTATCATATTGAAAAGTCTTTACAAGCTGACCTTCCGTATCCCGAATCTCACCTGCAAAATGCGGTGTCACCCGGTTGCCTCCATTGATAATAGAACTTACCGTTGCTGCCAGCTGCATGGGTGTGATCTGAAAGGACTGTCCAAAGGACATGGTGGCAAGCTCTACCGGTCCGATGGTCTCTTTTTTATGCATGATAGTTCCTGCTTCTCCCGGGATGTCAATTCCTGTTTTGGAAAGAAGTCCCAGATTTTTCATGCCGTCATAAAAATCCGATACGCCTACCCTCATGCCAACATTGATGAAGACCGGGTTACAGGAATTGTAGATTCCCTGTACAAAGGTCTCTGTGCCATGCCCCCGGACTTTATGGCACCGGATCTTACGATCCTCCACGATAGCAAAGCCCGGACAGGAGAAGGTATCCTCCTTTTTGACAACCCCTTTCTCCAAAGCCAGTGTAGCAGTAATGATTTTAAACGTAGAGCCGGGCTCATAGGTATCATTGACGCTCTGGTTACGCCACATTCGGTTTAAGGCATCATTTTTCTGCTGCTGGGTCATAGAGGAAGCATCCATTCCTTCCGGCAGTACAAAAGGATTGTTTAAGTCAAATTCCGGCACATTCACATTGGCGTAGATGGAACCATCCTGGGGATTCATAATCACCACCGATACATATTCTGCCTCTTTTTCCTCCAGCACTTTTTTGGCAGCCTGTTCACAGTACATCTGAATGTTATAATCCAGAGTGAGATAGAGGTCATTTCCTGCCACTGCCTCCACCCTTTCTTCCGCCTCTCCATCAAGCTCGATTCCTCTGGCATCGGTCTGGGTCAGGATCGTTCCGTCGATTCCTTTTAAATATTTTTCATAATAGACCTCCAGTCCGATGATTCCCTGATTATCTCCACCGGTAAATCCCAGCACCTTGGATGCAACTGTATCAAAGGGATAATATCTTTTAAAGTCCTCATCCACCTTCACACCTGCAAGATCATACTC
The DNA here is from genome assembly GCA_945786935.1 of uncultured Lachnoclostridium sp. Lineage (GTDB taxonomy): Bacteria > Bacillota > Clostridia > Lachnospirales > Lachnospiraceae > HGM12587. Next base: position 14,930 of record CALZFY010000035.1, on the reverse strand, counting down.
CCGGATCCTGTCTCCTGTTTCCTTATCCACATTTGCCTTGATCCTTTCGATGGAGCTCACCTTTTCTACCCGTTTTCGTACAGTTTCCTCCGAAAGTCCCAGCTCCCTGCACAGCGTACTGATCACCTTTTCCGGATCTTTGATCTGGCTGTGAATAACCGACACCGTACAGACCGTCCGGTTCGTAGCTAATACGACGCCGTTTCGATCTAAGATCTTTCCTCTGGCCGCTTTGATGCTTCGCTCCCTCTCATGGAGGGCATCCGCCTTTTCCTGATAATAATCCGATTGAAATACCATTAAGTATACCAGCCTCCCAAGAAGCGTCATCAGCATCAAAACACTTATGAAAAATACAATGACGATCTTTCTTCTATGATAGGTTTTTGTTTTGGGAAACATAAAAAGAACCTCATAAAATGAACCTGCTTAGATTCATTTTATGAGGTCTTACGTTTCATTATTCAGGATCATCTGCCGATGGCTGGACGTTGATGAGAATATCGCTTGGATAATCATCATCCTGAGTAAGATCCTTTAGCATTCCGGTTTCCTGATCAATGGAAGGGTCTCCCGAAACATCCGGTGGTTTTACCTCCTCTCCGGTCTGTGGATCAATGATGACTTCATCCTTCGGCTTTTCTTCTGTATTTCCATCTTCTGTATCTGCCACATCAGTTTCCTCCACCTTCTGGGTATGAGTCGCATTGTACTCATCAATCATATCTGCTGGCGGCTCTTCCGTCTCATAAATATTCAGATACGGCAGGGTCTTTTGCATAACTTCTTTCCAGATCTCCTGAGCAAAGGAGCTGGTAGCCTGATATGCAGCATTTGGTTCATCTACGATCACATAGCAGACAACCTGCGGATCATCATAAGGTGCGTAACCGATAAAGGATACCAGATAATTTCCGTTTCCACGGGGAATCTTCTGGGCTGTACCGGTCTTTCCGCCCATGGCATATCCGGCAATTCTTGCCTTCTTACCGGTGGCATTGTTTCCATTGGCATCCGGAGAACCATACATGGTGTTGTACAGGTATTTCTTTACCACCTCACTGGTTTCCGGAGAGATGGTTGTCCGAAGCAGCTTTCCTTCATTTTCTTCTACCACACCGCCATGGGTATCCATAATCTTTTTCACCACATGAGGCTGATAATAGTAACCTCCATTGATGACAGAAGAAAACGCACTGGCCACCTGAATCATGCTGGTATTAAAGCCCTGTCCAAAAGAACAGGTGGCAAGCTCTGAAGGGCCGATCTTTAAGTTTTCGTAAGGAGCATCGTCCCCTACATAATAAACAACTGTATCCGTTCTGGACTCGCCCGGAAGATCTATACCGGTACGAAGACCAAAGTTAAAGAGTCTCTGGTATTTTACAAAATTGTCATAACCCATTTTTGCTGCAATCTGCATCAGGGCATCATTGCAGGAAAACATAATGGAACCTTCCAAAGAGATCATTCCATGACCGGAACGTTTCGCACAATGGATCGGTTTTTGTCCCGGTACTACCACCTGAGAGCCATCACAGTAATAACCATCTGTCAGGTTGATGCTTCCGGACTCGATGGCACCTGCCACTGTCATTGGCTTTACCGTAGAACCCGGCTCATAGGTATCACTGACACAGAAGTTTCTCCATAGATCATTTAACAGCTGATATTTCTGATTTGCTTTTTCCTCATATTCTTTCAGCTGCGCATCCATCTCTTTCTTTGCTTCTTCAGAAAGCGTCGCATAGACCTTTTCCTTTTCTTCCTGTAAAGCCTTCAGCTTTTCCTGATATACAGACACTTCTGCATCAATGGCCGCTTCCTGTTCTTCGGTAATGACACCGTTTGCCACCAGATCATAGGGCTGGTTTAAATCATATTTCCGGTTGCTTGCCATGGCAAGGATCTCACCGTTTCTTGGATCCATCACAATACAGGCTGCGGTTTTTGCTCCATCACCATCCCGGTATGCATTGGTGTACCTTTCCATAAAGCTGTCAATAGCTTCCTCAACAAATCCCTGAATGGTCACATCAATAGTCGACATCACGCTGTAGCCATCCTCAGCCTCATGGATGACCTTTTCGGATTCCAGTTTGTCATTCAGATAGGTATAGCTTCTTCCGTTGGTTCCGTTTAAGGTACTGGAGTAGTATTCCTCGATCCCGTACTGGCCCACGTTACCGGAAACTGTATACCCGATCACATTACAGCCAAGAGAGTCGTATGGATATTTTCTTTTATACCCTTCTTCAAACCAGACCCCTTTCACCAAAGAGTCCTTTTCCTCCATCATTGCCTGAATTTCCGATATCTCATCTTTGGTTTTCTGTTTTTCCAAAACCACATAACTGCTTGTCTTCTTTTTATTGTAGATTTCCTGAAGCTCCGCTTTCGTATAGCTGAAATGTTCTGAAAGAGCGCTCAGGGTTGCATCCACACAGCCTTTTTTGTTTTTTTCATACTCCGTCAACACCTTAGGGTCCAGGATCACATTATAGACCTTTTCACTGGTGGCCAAAATCGTGCCATTCCGGTCATAGATATCCCCACGGCGATAAGCTAAGGTCAGACTGTTGCTTTCCTGCTGCTGAAGCACCTTTTTCGTGTATTTATCCCCATTGGTTTTATTGATATATACGATTCTGATGCTTAAACCAACCAAAGCCAGCACGATCACGATAAACATGAGTGCCAGCTTTTGTTTCATTCTGTTATTGATTTTTTGTTTCTTTTTGTATTCCTTACTTGTCACACTAAAAACCTGCCCGTAACTGTTTCGTACCTTCCAGTGGAATACTGAATAGTTACCTCAATTTTTCTTTTCCTGATTATTTACCAAATACACTTTTTAATGCAGAACCATCCTCCCTGGGGATTTCCTGATGCTGACTTACATAATTCTGAGTCGTATTATCATAAAGAATCACATTGTCACCTGTGGCATAAACCATTCCCAGCTCATTCATGGCAATATCTCGAATTTCTTCCAGGTTCACAGAAGATTCGATACGGTTAAGTTCATCTGCATTGACTTTCTTTAGTTCCGCCAGCTGGCTTTCCAGACTTGCAATGGTTTTCTGGCTTCCTGTACAAAGTGCCTGCTGCTGCAGATAATATGCACCCAGTGTCAGCGTCAGTACACAGGCAAGTCCCAGAAAAATACAATAAGGAATGCTCAAGGTATTGTTTTCCTGTTTTTGTTTTCTTCTCGGAACAGCTACCGGTCCTTCCGGTCTTTCCGGATGACGTGGTACCTCGTAAATATTTCTTGCTGTATTCCCATGCATCTTAGCCGTATATGTAGTTGTTCTTCTGTTTACCGCTGTCTGTGCCATGGGTATCACCTCTAATCTTCCCTGATTCTTTCAAATACTCTCAGCTTTGCACTTTTGGCTCTGCTGTTGTATTCCAGTTCCTCATCTCCCGGAACAATGGGTTTCCTTGTAATGACCTTACCCTTCGGCTTTTTACCACACACACACACCGGAAAATGGCTCGGGCATGTACAAGGATTTTCATTTGTTTTAAAAATTGTCTTTACGATCCTGTCTTCTAAGGAATGGAAGGTAATGATACTGATTCTTCCTCCATCCTCCAAAAGATCGATCATATCATCCAGGGAATTTTGCAGCACTTCAAGTTCTGCATTTAATTCAATACGAATTGCCTGGAAGGTTTTCTTTGCCGGATGTCCTCCGGTTGCTCTGACCTTTGCAGGAATCGCCGCCTTAATGATCTCGATCAGCTCTCCTGTAGTTTCAATCTCTTTCTTTTCTCTGGCTGCCACAATATGCTTTGCAATATTTTTGGCAAATTTATCTTCACCATAATCTCTGATGATGCGAAACAGCTCCATCTCACTGTATTCGTTTACAATGTTTTTGGCTGTCTTTGGATTTCTTCTGTCCATTCGCATATCCAATGGAACGTCTTCTCTGTAAGTAAAGCCCCTTTCCGGCTCGTCCAGCTGATAGGAGGATACTCCCAGATCCAGCACAATACCGGATACCTTTTGGATTCCAAGATCGTGCAGTACCTGCCTCATATGACAGTAATTACTGCGGACTGTTGTCACCTTTTCTCCAAAAATGGCAAGTCGTTCTCCTGCCGCCTTCAGGGCATCTTCATCCTGATCAATTCCAATCAGACGACCGCCATCGCCCAATCTTTTTAAAATCTGGAAAGAATGACCTCCGCCTCCTAAAGTACCATCCACGTAGATGCCATCAGGTTTCACATTCAGGCTGTCTACAGTTTCAAAAAGTAAAACTGATTTGTGATTAAATTCCATGCATTTTCCTCTATATACTAAAATTCAGATTAATGCCAAGCTGTTCGGCAATTTCATCCATATTATCGTAGTTATTGATTTCTTCGTAGCGTTCCTTACTCCATAACTCTATACGGGTCAGAAGTCCTGCAAAAATTACTTCTTTATCAATCTTTGCAAATTCCCTTAAACTCCCCGGAACCAGAATTCTTCCCTGTTTATCCAGTTCACAAAGAGTGGCACCCGCTGTAAAAAATCTGCTGAATGCACGTGCATTTTTATCCGCCATAGGAAGTTTTTTCAGTTTCTCCTCGTGTGCGTGCCATTCATCCATTGGAAACAGAAATAAGCAGCCGTCCAACCCTCTTGTCATCATGAATTGTTCTCCAAGCTCTTCACGAAATTTTGAAGGAATAATCAGCCTGCCTTTTGTATCGATCGTATGATTGTATTCTCCATTGAACAATGCAATCACCCACTTTCACCAAAGTGCTCCACTTATCTCCACTGGCACTCCACTTTTCACCACTTTTCTCCACAAACACAGTTTACAATACCACTTTCCCGATTGCAAGTGCTTTTTTATAATTTCAATAATTTTCCATGAAGAATTTCTTAAGTTCTGACGATTTTAGACAAAAAAAACCGTAAAATCAGCTCATTTGCCGATTTTACGGTTTTTTTGATTGGAACTGTCCCAGATACTTCAAAACAGTTTCCGGACAGTTATGAATGATTCTTATGTTTTTGATGTCCTGCGAAAATCGCCAACAGACCTGCTAATGCAAGAACTGCTCCCAACAGCTGGGATACCGGAAATCCGATTCCCGGAATCAGAAGCTGGTCTGTACGAAGTGCTTCGATCCAAAATCTTCCTGCTCCGTAGAGAGTCAGATACCATAATACCAGTTCACCCTGGAATTTCTTACGGTCGCGATACCAGTAAAGGAATAAGAGCACTCCCAGATTCCACAAACCTTCATATAGAAATGTGGGATGTACCTGAATAAAATCGATTCCACCTATCGTCTGAAGATTCTCCCACATTTTCTGTGTAATCTCACCCTTACGCACTGCTGATACGGGAAGCTGCATGGCAAACAGCCCGTCGCAATAATCACCAAAGGCCTCTCTGTTAAAGAAGTTCCCCCATCTGCCGATGATCTGGCCTGCTACCAGTCCTACACAGGCAGTATCTAACATCTTTGTATAGGAAAGCTTTCTTTTCTTTGTAAAGAAATAGACGGTAAGGAATGCACCGATGATGCCTCCATAAATGGCGAGACCTCCCTGACGGAGATTAAAAATACTTAAAAGGTCATTTTTATAATTGTCCCAGCTAAACACTACATAATAGATTCTGGCACCTACCAGAGCAAAGATCACTGCATACAGCAGCATATCCAGATAATCCTCCGGGTTCTGACCGGTTCGTTTTGCCTCTCTGGCTGCCAGAAGATAGCCCACCAGAATCCCCAATGCCATGGTACAGCCGTAATAGGCGATCTCAAATCCGAATACGTAAAAGCTTTTCCCTACATGCTCCAGGAAGATCCCCAAATGGGGAAAATAAATCTGCATATCCATAGGATAACCCTCGAAAGACTACACGTTGAAACGGAACAAAATAACGTCTCCGTCTTTCACAACATATTCTTTACCTTCAATACGTACAAGACCTTTGTCCCTTGCGCCTGCGTAAGAACCGCAGTCTAAAAGATCCTGATAATTTACAACTTCAGCTTTGATAAATCCACGTTCAAAATCAGAGTGAATCTTACCTGCCGCCTGTGGTGCCTTGCATCCGATCGGGATAGTCCATGCACGGGTCTCATCTTCTCCGGCTGTTAGGTAGCTCTGGAGTCCTAAAATATGATAGCTTGCAGCGATGAGTTTTTCCAGACCGGATTCTGAAAGGCCTAAGTCTTCTAAAAATTCTGCCTTTTCTTCATCATCCAGCTCAGCGATTTCCTGCTCGATCTGAGCACAGATCACAAATACTTCACTGTTCTCCTCTGCAGCCAATGCGCGTACCTTCTGCACATTTTCATTACTCTGTGCATCATCTGCCAGATCATCTTCTGCAACATTTGCTGCGTAGATGACCGGTTTCCAGGTCAGAAGGTTGTACTCGCTCATCCAGCTTTCTTCATCTTCGTTTTCCAGCTCCATGGTTTTTGCCGGCTTATTATCCTCCAGATGTGCCTTGATCTTTTCCTGGAATTCTAATTCTTTGGCAGCGGTCTTATCATTTCTTGCAACCTTGGTAGTCTTTGCAATACGGCGCTCCAGAATTTCAAGGTCAGAAAAAATCAGTTCCAGCTCGATGGTTTCAATGTCACGCAAGGGATTGATGTTGCCGTCCACATGGATGACATTTGCATCTTCAAAGCAGCGTACTACATGTACAATGGCATCCACTTCACGGATATTGGCCAGGAACTGGTTTCCAAGACCTTCTCCTTTAGAGGCACCCTTTACAAGTCCTGCAATATCTACAAACTCGATGACTGCCGGAGTGACTTTTTTAGAGTTATAAAAATCTCCAAGTAATTTTAAACGTTTGTCAGGAACTGCCACGATGCCTACGTTAGGATCAATGGTACAGAACGGATAGTTTGCTGATTCCGCGCCTGCTTTTGTCAATGAATTGAACAATGTACTTTTGCCTACGTTTGGAAGGCCTACGATACCTAGTTTCATATTTTCTATTTCCTCCTTAAAATCCCTTGATTTTCGGGGATTTTTTGTTTGCTGTTTTTTTCGGGTACCAATTTGAGTACCAATGATTATGAAGTACCAAATTTCAATTTATAAAAAGAGTCTGATACAGCCTTGGATTATACCATACTCCTAACAAATTTTAAACCATATTTTTCAAAAAGCACCTTCGGGGGTTTATTCCGCTGGTGCTTTTGTTTTCATTTAGAAATTTTCAAATATATCACTGAATATAGCATCACCATACTGGTCGTACAACTTTGCAGCTAATTCATAACAATAATTATCATCTCTTTTGGAGATAACTACTATATTCATAACCATTTTATCAAGCACTAACGTATATACGACTCTGATTCCAATTCCTCGATATTTAATCTTGAAAAAACCAGTTAAATTATTACCATTTTTATTTCCTAATGGTTTTCCATATCCATTCGGGCTAGGTAAAGGAGCTTTTGATACTTTAACAATACCAGCTAATACTTGCTTCTTTATGCTTCCCTCAATCTTTTGGTAATCTTTTTTTGCTTCATCTGCTATACATATTTTCCATGCCATTATTCAAACTCCACACTTTCGGACAGTTCTTCTAATTCTTCCATAGAATACCCCTGTTCTTTCACAAATGATTCGAAAGAATCAGCATGGTCGTTTGCCCTGCTTTCAGCAAGCTTAAGTAACCTCATATTTTCAATTTTTTCCAATAGTTTTTCCAACATAGCAACCTTTTTCTGTGTATCTCTGTATTCTTTTACAGATACTAATACAGCAGTTGGCTGATTGTTCTTCAAAACGATATATTCATTATTATTTTCCGCTACATCATTAAATATTTTACCCGCTTTTCCCTGACTAAAATCAGAGATAGGCACAAGCCTTTCTGTCAATTCCAATAATGTTGTACTCATGATATCATCTACCTTTCATTTTTTTCAATTATACTTAATATCATTATTATATGCAATATTTTCATTAAAATTTATATGAAAATTATTATTTTTATACAAAGAAAAATAGCTTCCTCATGAGTAGCTCAGACCAGTGAGTGGAAAAATCAAGTGATCTTTTTATTGAAAATGCTTCTTCCAATTATTTACTTTCCCCACGATCATGTATATACTTGTAACTGTTAAACAGCCATGATTCCACAGGAATTCAGGCTGTAAAGTCGCATTCAAGGAGAATCTCAACATTCATGAATATTGAAGTCATAAAAAGCAACCGAAAAACCATGACTCCAAAACTTTCCATGGATGAAATCCATGCTTTGGCCCAAAAAGCCATGGAAGTACTTCCTGAAAGGACAGCATACTTTTCAAAAAAAATAGGAGTTTCTTACGGAGGAATCACCATCAGAAACCAGAAAACCCGATGGGGAAGCTGCTCTTCCAAAGGAAATCTCAATTTCAATTGCCTTTTAATGCTGACGCCTCCGGAAATTCAGGACTATGTAGTCGTCCACGAATTATGCCATAGGAAGGAAATGAATCATTCCGACAGATTCTGGAAGGAAGTTGAGAAAATACTTCCGGATTACAAAGAGAGAAAAGCCTGGTTAAAAGAACATGGCACAGAAATCATGTCCAGAATGATATAATAAAAATGAAAAGGAAGTGTATCTTTTGAAAAAAGGTTTAATTTTAGAAGGCGGTGCCATGCGGGGCATGTTCACTGCCGGAGTGATCGATGTAATGATGGAAAATGAAATCACATTTGACGGTGCCATCGGTGTATCCGCCGGTGCCGCTTTTGGATGTAACTATAAGTCCGGACAGATCGGCAGAGTTCTTCGATACAACACTAAATTTTGTCGTGACAGGCGCTTTTCCGGTATTGGCAGCCTCATCAAAACCGGGAACATCTACAATACAGACTTTGCTTATGGGGAAGTTCCCTTAAAATACGATATTTTCGATTTTGAAGCTTATGAGAACAATCCCATGGATTTTTATGTGGTATGTACAGACATTGAAACAGGCGAGGCCGTGTATCACAACTATCAGGGGAAAGAGGATCACGGTTTTGACTGGATCCGCGCCTCTGCCTCTATGCCGCTGGTGTCCCAAATCGTGGAAATAGACGGACGAAAGCTTCTGGACGGCGGAATGGCAGACTCTATCCCGGTAAAATATTTTGAGGCTTCAGGCTACAACAGGAACATTGTTGTCCTTACCCAGCCCGAGAATTACATAAAAAAGAAAAACAGTATGATGCCCCTGATCCGGCTTAAATACAAAAACTATCCCAAGCTTATTGAGGTGATGGAAAACCGTCATCTGATGTACAATCAGACCCTTTCCTATATTTCTCAAAGAGAAAAAGAAGGGAATTTATTTGTGATTCGCCCCAAAGAAAAGCTGCAAATCGGGAAAATTGAAAAGAATCCTGAAAAGCTAAAGGAAATTTACGAACTGGGGAGAGAGACCGTTTTGCCACGGATTCCGGAGATGAAGAAGTATCTCAAGATGTGATACAAAAGAACCTCATGAACCGCAATACATCTTTTTTCATTAATTCCTGTTCTTTCAAAACTTCGGCTTCATAAAAACAGTCTATGACCATGGGAATTTCCTTAGTCATAGACTGTTTTTACCTGTAATGACATTTATTCAGTACAGAGTCTTTGTGTTATCTTCAATAATATAGGAAATGCACATACTCCTACAAGATATGCAAAAAGAAAAGTTGCAGGAAATGAGGATACGAACGCAAATATTAATACTGATTGGAATCCTATCTCTGAAAACATGACCAGAAGACTCATTGCAGCTGTCATGATGAATACGATTGCAAGCATCCTTAGAAAATAAAAAAGCGGATGTTCTTCTCTTTTTATAAAGATGGCTGCAAATTTATTTCCTATTTTCACAAGAGGTATGTAAGTACCAAGAACAAAATTAATAGCGAATGCCGGTACCAGTCCCATGAAAAATGTTTCTATTGTCAGCTGATTACTTGTTAATTTCACAAAGAAAGTAAGGGCTGCACTGAATACAATAGAAAATATTGTGTTAAACACCACGGGAAATTGAGTTTTACGAAACATTTTTTCACCTTCCTTATTTTACTCATTTTCATTCAAATAATTTGAGATTTCTTCAAGAGTCTTGTGTACCTCATTAGTTTTCACAAACCAGAAAAGAATTATCAATTTCAGCTGTAATTCTTTCATCAGTTTCTACATTCAACAGAATCTGTTGGTCTTGCCTTTTCATAGATATCCTGATTTCTCCATTAACAGACCTGTAGGAGCATAACATCTCATTCATACTATCCGGAAGATATGGTTTGATAAGTACCTTTTTAAATCCAGGTTCGAGAACTCTGATTCCGGCAATGCCATTATAGTACCATTCCGCAAGATGTCCCATCATGTCATGACAATGGCTGCGAGGATTTTCTTCCCAATATTCTCCAAGAGTCGTTTCTCCCGCTTTTACAAAAGCATAATAGCTTGGATGGGTTTCTCTCATGATCAGTTCACAGATCAGATCATTCATACCATAACGGCACATAGTCTGGATCAGATATGGTTGTCCAACCTCACCAGTCTGTAATGAGCCTGCATCTTCCAGAGTTTTTCTTAAGCTTTTCACAATATCCGCTTCCTTGCTCTCTGGTACCATTCCCCAGAATAACGGCATTGCCTGTGTTGCCTGTGTCATCACAAGCTTTTCCGGATGGCTCCATACACGATAACAATAGCAGCTTCTTTCTTCATCATATACAAGAAGTTTTTCATTATAATTTTTACATACTATTTCAGAATACTGTAAAAATTCTTTGGACTCTTCCTCTTTGTCCAAAATTCCTGCAAACTTTGCAAGTAATTTTGCATCTGCATAAAGAAAAACTGTTTCCACATTTTCACGGGCAAACTCTCCCACCGGATTACCCCAGTCACCAAGACCGTGATTGATAAAGCCTTCCTCATTTACTTTAGATTGCAAGTGTGCTAGGTATCGTTTTCCCGCATCATAATTGTCTTCAATAATTTTTTTATCACCATAAAAGAGGTAATGCCAGTAAGTACCTAAAATAATACTGCTTCCCCAGCCGATGATATCATAAAAACTTCCCATTCCCGGAACTGGTAGAACATTTGGCATATAGCATGGTGCCTGTGACGGAATCAATCCTTCGCCTGGATAAAAGTTTTCACCGGACATATCTTTGAAATAATCCCCTGACGTATGCTGTGCCATACGGGCATCCGCTAAAAATTTTTCCCAGTGCTTCTGTACATTTTTCATATACATAACAGATGGTGCCATGAGGTGGTTTTCTTCCTGCCAGGCAAATCGTTCTATGGTTGGACAATCCGTGTGAACTCCTAACATATTTGCCTCCACTGATTTTTCAATCAGATCATATATCTGAAGATATCGTTTATCATCACACTCAAAGTGACCTGATTTTTCCCATGCTGAGGAGATTGCATTTAATTGAATATTACGAATCTGATTTTCCTTACATCCTTCTACCGCAACAAAGCGACCTCCAAAATAGGTAAATGTCATTGCAAAATGTTCCCACGTATCATCTTCTCCTATGATATAGGTCTCACAAACATCTATGGGCATCCAGTTTTTTGCGACCTGATCCACATCTCCGTTTTCCTGAAGCTTTTCAGCGGGATAGACACGAATGATATCACCTTTTTTACCAATTACATCGAATTCCAGCATTCCGGATACATTTTGCGAAAAATCAAAAATGTGCTTTCCATTCACCGTACTTATATAATTTCCTGAATAAGTATGAATAACTTTTACAGCAGGAATCTTCTGTTCTTCCAGCTTTCCCTTTGGTACATCTTCTCTTTTTACCAGTACGGCAGCTGACCATACTTCCTCATTGCATGTAAGCATATTCCAATCAGGGATACGTTTTCTTCCATCTATAGTCTCCGAACCAAAAACATTACTGTGCTGGATCATGTGCGGTGCTGTTTTCCAGGTCTCGTCTGTATCAAAATGTTCCAGCGACCCGTCTTCATAATATAGAGATACATTTGCAGACAGCATCAGCATTTTTCCGAAAGATTGATATTTATTTGGATTTTCCGGCATAAACGGAGGAAAGTGAAAAATATAGTTTCCGTCATTATCCATTAGAAACCATCCGTTTCCCACTTCCACTGCCATAACATTATCTCCCGTTTTCAACATTTTTGTAACATCAAAAACAAGATATTGAATCCGTTTATTATAATCTGTCCATGCCGGATCCAGTACATGATCGCTTACTTTAAGACCATTGATAAACAGCTGGAATTGTCCCAAACCACAGATTGTAACTACAGCCTTTTTTAATTTCGGCTCCACCTTAAACATTTTTCTTGCATAAAATGGCCTGTCCGTTCCATTGCTGATCCAGTTTTTTAGAATAACTCTTTCCATCATATTTTCCCTTCTATAAAGAGAACCACAGGAATTCCCATGGTTCTCTGATATATATTTGTATCCCCTAAGATACATTTATTTGCTTTTTTCAGGATAGAACTGAATGAATATAATGTATAAAACTGTTGCAGCAAGCGGTACTAAGAATCGAACAGAATTAATACCCACAAGTACGGCTTCCGGCTGCTGTCCGATGGCACCTGCAATATATCCTGTTGCAGCTAATACGCCTGCAAGAATTGCATTGGAAATGGCCGTTCCACATTTATAAGAAAATCCACCGATTGCTGAAATCAAACCATTCATCTGCTCACCATTTTCTGCTAATACGTAATCCGTCATTCCAACCACAGTCATAGGACGAAAAGCATTGGTCATGGTAGAAAACATAGAAGCAATGAATGTTAATACATATAATGCAGGGATAGATTTTCCACCAACAAAGAAAAGAATTGCATAACATACTACACAGATACCCTGAGTATAAGTAATTGCTTTCTTAACATTTCCTTTTACGGCTCTCATGATCATTGGCATTAAAACCATAACTCCAATCATTCCGGATACGGAAATTGTCAGCATATAGGTAGCAATGAGTGCAGGATTACATAAATAGTACATACAGTAGTATACAGATGATGCCATAATGATATTAAACAGAATGCATCCTAAACACCAGAAAGCCAGCATTGGATAAATCTTTTTGATCTTAAATAATTTCACCATGCTCTTAAAAACAGGCTCTTTATTGGTTTCTTCTACAGTATATCTTTCTTTACATTTCAAGAAAGCACCCCAGGTTGTAATACACATGAATACAGCTGCAATCAATACAAGAAGCATATATCCTTTTGCCGGATCATCTCCGCCTAATACATTTACCAAATTCATGGTAAAGGAAGATACGATCAAAATCATTACACCAGCAATAAAAGTTGATAATGAGATAACATCATTTCTTTCCATCTCATTTTTTGATAATGTAGGAAGAATTGCATTATATGGAATTTCAATGGCAGTTACAAGCATGCCGTAGCAAATATACAATACTGCTGCATAAATTACTTTTCCATTTGGTGTCAGTTCCGGTGCTGCAAATAATAAAACAGAAACTATTGCAAGCGGCAATGGAACAAACAGAAGATACGGACGATATTTTCCCCAACGTGTATTTGTTTTATCTGCAAGTGTTCCCATAATTGGGTCATTAATTGCATCCCAGATGGTTGCACAGGTCATGATCACACCGGCAGCACCTACCGCCACACCGAATACATCAGTTAAAAAAACAAGGATATAGGTTGCTACCAGAGCAGTGATGAACTGACGTCCGGTTGACATTCCCAATGCATACCACAGTTTCGTCGAAAAGCTCATTTTTTCTTCATTCATTTTCATACCTCCACAGGTTTTTCTTTCTTCCTGGCCATGGAAATCTTATGTACACACGCATTTGTGTTAAATGAATCATATCAAATCAGCGTTCCGGTAAAAAGTGATAATCAGGACACCTTATGAGGGTAATATTACGACATATCTATGCTTAAGATTTGAATTATCAGATTGAAAACGCTATAATACTCATAATAAAAAGATCATGACGATAGAAAGAAGGGTATTGTGAAACAACTACAAAAGATGAGGGAAACAGAACTTGAATATAAGAATTTCTTTCTTGCAACAGGTTTCAGCACAGCCGAAAATGCGTTGGGTATGGATGAGCTTGTAGATAAGATGACTTCTTTTTCTGTGAAATATGCACACCTTTTTCCGGGTGTTTTTTCAGATGCACTGATAGAGGATGAATATTTTCAGGAGCAGCAGGATATTTCTGTGGTGCAACATTATCGGTATATTCCGGCAGTCTACCATGAACACGACTTTTTTGAATTAGCCTGTGTGCTTTCCGGAAGTGTAACAAATTACATAGGTAATCATAAATTTGAACTAACCCAGGGAGATGTGTTCATTCTGCCACCCCATCTGCGCCATGCAGTATGTACTTATCAGGATGACACCGTTATGGTCAATATTCTGATCAGAGCCAGTACCTTTGAACAGCATTTTTTAAAGATACTCCCGGATAACGAATTATTGTTTGATTTCTTTATGAAAACACTGTATGGCAATTCTGAAACTCCTTATCTACTCTTTAAAACCGGAAATGATCCTTTGCTTACCTCGTACATTTTGCAGTTGATTCATGAATATAGAAGAAATAAGCGATATAAAAACACGCTGCTCTCCTCTCTGTTATCCATATTTTTTGTAACCTTACTTCGTAACCATGAAAAGGATGTGGTAATTCCTACGGTGAAACCATCGGTTATGAATGAAAATATGATTTTTATACTGCAATACATGCAAAAGCATTATGCAACCATAACACTTTCGCATCTTGCAGAATTTTTTAACTATAGTGAACGGCAGATTCAACGGATCATCACTACCGCTACGGGGTTAAGTTTTAGTGAAAATATCAAAAAAATGCGCATGAACCATGCCGCAGAACTTTTACGAAAAAC
>CALZFY010000034.1:0-24397 GCA_945786935.1 uncultured Lachnoclostridium sp. | reverse complement strand
TTCAGCATTATCATCTGTATGTTTTCAGGTATCTTAAGCTCTGTACTGATTGAAATTACAGACCACGATTTTCAGGTGGTCAATGCAATTTCCATCATTGCAATTTTTGTAATCATAGCATTGGTATTAAAGAGCATTTCTCTGCCGGTGATTCTGGTGCTGATCATAGAATTTGCAATTTTTATCAATCTGGGAATTCCTCATTTTACAGGAACCTCCCTCCCGTTTATCGCACCAATCTGTATCAGTACGATCCAGTTAGGTGCAACCGTTGACTATGCGATTTTGATGACGACCCGTTATAAGCGGGAAAGAAGCAGAGGACAGGAAAAGGTGGAGGCAATCTCTACTGCATTGTCAGCTTCCCTGCCGTCTGTTCTGGTCAGTGCATTGGGATTTTTTGCAGCAACTCTTGGCGTTGCACTTTATTCGGATGTGGATATGATTCGTGCACTGTGTGCTTTGATGGCCAGAGGTGCGATCATCAGTCTTTTCTGTGTTGCATTGATATTACCGGCCATGTTCCTGATGGCAGACAGACTGATCTGTGCGACAAGTAAAGGCTTTCTCCCGGAAGGAGAAAATAAAGGAGGTAAGAAATTATGAAAAGAAATCATAGAAAAAGCGCGTGGATGAAAGGCGTGTCAGCGGTGCTGGCAATAGCCTTAGTGTTTGGTCAAACCGGTACTTTAAGCTTTGCAAAGACCGAAACAGACACCGTTAAGACCTCAAAAGAGGAAACGGTTTATGTCATTTCCGGTGCAGATGGAGCTGTACAGAAGCTGGTCGTCAGTGACTGGCTGAAAAATACAGGAAAGGAAACAACTCTTTCGGATCTGTCAGAGCTTGCGGATATTGAAAATGTCAAAGGAGAGGAATCCTTTACACAGAATGAAAAAAACAATGTTGACTGGGAGGCCAAGGGAAAGGATATTTATTATCAGGGAACTTTAAAAAAGGATGTCCCGGTAGAACAAAAAATTTCCTATCAGTTAGATGGAAAGGATATCTCTCCCGAAAAGCTTGCAGGTAAAAGCGGTAAAGTTCAGGTTTGTTTCGATTATACCAACCATCAGAAGGAAAAGGTGATGGTCAACGGAAAAGAGGAAGAGCTTTATGTACCGTTTGTTGTGTTAACTGCAATGGTACTGGACAATGAGAATTTTTCCAATGTGGAGGTCTCTTCCGGAAAGATCATAGGCGATGGTGAGAGAACCGTGGTTGTGGGCTATGCGATGCCGGGACTGGAAGACAATCTGAAGCTGGAAAGCATGGGTCTGGAAAAGCTTGATCTTCCGCAAAAGGTAGAAGTTAGCTTCGATACAGTTGACTTTGAACTTGCAGGAACCATGACGATTGTTACCAGTGAAATTTTCAATGATCTGGATATCAATGTGGATGACAAACAACAGACACTGTCAAAGGATATGAAAGATCTTCAGGATGCAATGCAGGCACTGATGGACGGAACATCGGAATTATACGATGGAGTACTGCAGCTTGCGGATGGTACAGAGGAGCTAAACGATGGTATCAGCAGCCTGGATCAGGGTGCCGGGGATCTGAAAGATGGGGCAGGTAAGCTTTATGAGGGAGCCGGATCTTTAAATGACGGAGTCAGTACCTTAAAGGATGGAGCTGGGGCATTACTTTTGGGAATGCAGCAGTTGAATGCCGGTCTGGAAACACTGGATAACAACAGTGCAGCATTAAAA
Organism: uncultured Lachnoclostridium sp.; assembly: GCA_945786935.1. Classification (GTDB taxonomy): domain Bacteria; phylum Bacillota; class Clostridia; order Lachnospirales; family Lachnospiraceae; genus HGM12587. The sequence goes on along the minus strand of CALZFY010000034.1, from coordinate 22,682 downwards.
GGTGGAATTTCCTCTATACAGCAGGGAATTTTAGGAAGCTTAAATACAAAGATTCAAGAGGCAAATACATTACTTGGGACTTATGGCGTGCCGGTCAGCCTTCGAGAAGTGAGCCATGCTTCCTATGGGCAGGATATTGAGGCAAATGTAAATGCTTTGCAGGCGGTTATTAGCACTCTGGAAGGAAAAGTGAATGATGTGAAAGCCACCCTGGGTTCGATCATTGCTTCGCAAAAAACCCGGCAGCCTGAAAATCAGGCACAGGTGATTTCCGAGCCTGAGGAATCCACCGAAAACCAGGCTGTGACAGAGGAAGTATTACCACAGCAGGAAAACAATGTAGAGGAGGAAGGCTCTTTCGTACCACAGGGAAATGTATCACCGGAACCTTCCACACCGTCAGGGGATAATGAGCAGTTGGAAGGAGTGTCCGGGCAGCAGGAAACAAGTGAACAGGCGCAGGGTGCTTCTGAGCAGCCTAAGACAGAAGAAACGACAGAACCTATCGTTCAGGAGAGAGAGGTTGTCATGGTTCAGGCTTCTGCAGGAACGGAAAATCCGTTAAACGCTCTGATTGATAAATTATTAACCCTGCAGACTGCAAAGACAAAGCTGGAGGCACTGATGGAAACCATGACAAGCATGAAGACATTGTTGGATGGAACAGTGCAGCTTTCCGGAGGAATCGACACCTATACTGCCGGAGTGGCCAGTGCACATCAGGGAGCCGGTACACTTCTTAGCAATGCCCCGAAGCTTACCGGTGGTGTGGATACCTTGAAGGAGGGCACCGGCCAGCTTCTGAAAGGTGCCGGAGATTTATATAATGGAACGAAAAAATTAAAGGATGGAACGGTCAGTCTGAAGGATGGAGGAAATGAGCTGAAGAAGGGTGTTTCGGAACTTCAGACGGGTGCTCTGAAATTGAAGGATGGAACGGTAGAATTTAATGATCAGGGAATCAAAAAACTGGTAGAGCTTTTGGATGAGGATCTGCCGGAATTAACCGGACGTCTGGAAGGAACACTAGATGCAGCAATGGCTTACAAGTCATTTTCCGGTATTTCAGAACAAATGGATGGAAGTGTGAAATTTATCTATAAAACCGATGCCATAAAATCAGAATAAATACATTTTTAAGCTCCCGGAGGGCATATTCTGGTTACTGGAACGGAGTGTACAGTAACAAACTTTGCCGGAAAGGGTGGACATGAAAAGACTTTCCTTGACAAATCCCCATATTTCGCATATTCTAGTCAATAGGAATATGAAAAAGGCTTTGAACGGAAAAGTACTTTACCCGGAAACATCAGAGAGAGACCGTCACCGGCTGAAAGCGGTCTTTGGGGAAGAGTAAAGGAAGTGCATCCGGGAGCTGATTCGGTGAAGCATTCCTGCCTGGCCGGATACGTATCGCACACGTTACGTGCTTCGAGTGGAGGAGCAATCCTCTATTAGAGTGGAACCGCGGATAACTTCGTCTCTAAGTTTAGAGGCGGAGTTTTTTTCGTGGGAGGCACAAGCCAAGCTGGAATGCTTGCATTCCAATTTGGCGCCGCCCACGAATCTGGAGAAACAAAATGTGTTTCTCCAGATTGGCTATGGCGACAAGGTACAAAAAAGTCAAAATTGAGGAGAGATTATGGGAATTATCAGTCGTATTAAGGAAGAAGTCCAGGTAATTCAGGAACGAGACCCGGCCATCAAAAGTCCCATGGAAGTCCTTTTGTATCCCAGCTTTCAGGTGATGCTGCGATACAGAGTGGCTCACAAATTATATTTAAAGAAGCATTATTTTCTGGCTCGATGGATCTCTCAGAGGGCAGCCAGAAAGACAGGTATAGAAATCCATCCGGGAGCCACCATAGGTAGGGGCCTCTTCATTGATCACGGAGCAGGTGTGATCATTGGGGAAACAGCCATTGTAGGAAACAATGTAACTCTTTATCAGGGGGTTACCTTGGGAGGTACCGGGAAGGAAACCGGAAAACGTCATCCGACCCTGGAGGACAATGTCATGGTCAGTGCGGGAGCAAAGATCATCGGTTCTTTTACCGTAGGGGAAAATTCCAAGATCGGTGCCGGTTCTGTAGTATTAAAGCCGGTTCCGCCAAACTGTACCGTGGTAGGTGTGCCGGGAAGGATCGTGAAGCGGGATAATAAAAAGCTTCCCCGTACGGACCTTGATCAGGTAAATTTACCGGACCCTGTACTGGATGCCATTATCGGTCTTCAGAAGGAAAACCGGGAGCTTAGAAAAATCGTAACAAAATTACAAAGGGAGATAGAAAATGATTAAGATCTATAACACAGAGACAAAAAGAAAAGAAGAATTTGTACCCATCGAAGAAGGCAAGGTCAGAATGTATGTATGCGGTCCTACCGTTTACAACTTTATCCACATCGGGAATGCAAGACCGATGATCGTATTTGATACGGTTCGCCGTTACTTTGAATACAAGGGATATGATGTGAATTTTGTATCCAACTTCACAGATGTAGACGACAAGATCATCAAAAAAGCCATCGAGGAAGGTGTTTCCGCAGAAGAAATATCTCAGAGATACATTGCAGAATGTAAAAAGGATATGGCCGGAATGAATATCAAACCTTCCACCACCCATCCTTTGGCTACCCAGGAAATCGACGGCATGATCGATATGATTTCAAGCCTTATTGAAAAAGGCTTTGCTTATGCAGTCAACGGAACCGTATATTTCCGTACGAGAAAATTTGATTCTTACGGAAAGCTGTCCCACAAAAACCTGGATGATCTAAGGGCAGGAAACAGAACACTTCTTGTATCGGGAGAGGATGAAAAGGAAGATCCGCTGGATTTCGTACTCTGGAAACCGAAAAAAGAAGGAGAACCTTTCTGGGTATCCCCATGGGGAGAAGGAAGACCGGGCTGGCATATTGAATGCTCTGTTATGTCAAAAAAATATCTGGGCGAACAGATAGATATCCATGGCGGCGGCGAAGACCTGGTATTCCCGCACCATGAAAATGAGATCGCTCAGAGTGAGGCATGCTGCGGCAAGGTATTTGCAAGATACTGGATGCATAATGCATTCTTAAATATTGATAATAAGAAAATGTCTAAATCTTTGGGTAATTTCTTTACCGTACGTGAGATCAGTGAAAAATATGATTTACAGATCCTTCGTTTCTTTATGCTTCAGGCACATTACAGAAGTCCGTTGAACTTCAGTGCAGAGCTGATGGAAAGCTCAAAAAACAGTTTAGAGCGTATCATCACAGCCGCATCCAACTTAAAACATCTGATGGGAAGCAGCGTAGAAAGGGAAATGACGGCAGAAGAAGCAGCTGCTTTGGAGGAAGCAAAAGCATTTGTAACGAAGTTTGAAGAAGCAATGGACGATGATTTTAACACTGCAGATGCCATTGCAGCAGTCTTTGAACTGGTGAAATTTATCAACACCCATACAAGTGCTGACAACTCAAAAGTTTACCTGGAAACTTTAAAGAAAGAGCTGACACAGCTTTGCGACATTTTAGGTGTGATCGTGGAAAAGGAAGAAGAGCTTCTGGATGAAGATATCGAAAACCTGATCGCAGAAAGACAGGCTGCAAGAAAAGCAAAGAATTTTGCAAGAGCAGATGAGATCCGTAACGAGCTTTTGGAGAAAGGAATCATCCTGGAGGATACACGCGAAGGAGTAAAATGGAAAAGAGCGTAAATTTAAAACATAAATTTATGGAAACCTTTGGGCTTAAGGAGCAGGATATAAGGACCTACTCCCCCTTAACGCTTGCATACATTGGTGACGGTATTTTTGAACTGGTTGTGCGGACCGTTTTGGTGGGAAGAAAAAACACCCAGGCGGAAAAGCTTCATAAGGCGGCGACGAAGATCGTGAAGGCAGAGACTCAGGCACTCATGGCAGAGGCGATCAAAGAAGAGCTTACAGAGGAAGAACTGTCAGTCTATAAGAGAGGCCGCAATGCCAAGGCGGTGACCAGAGCCAAAAATGCTACCATGTCGGAATACAGAAGAGCGACAGGCTTTGAAGCTTTGATGGGATATCTCTATTTAAAAGGAGATATGGAACGTATGATTGACCTGATTTTTTCAGGAATTGAAAAAGCGGAGGTAACACTTTGAGATACGAAGAACTGACCATTGAAGGACGAAATGCTGTCATCGAAGCCTTTCGTTCCGGAAAGACCATTGATAAAGTATTTATTCTGGACGGGTGCCAGGACGGTCCTATTCAGACCATAAAAAGAGAAGCAAAGAAGCATGACTGTATCGTACAGTTTGTAAAGAAGGAACGCTTAGACCAGCTGTCAGAGACAGGTCATCATCAGGGAGTCATTGCTTATGCGGCTGCCTATGAATACGCAGAGGTAGAAGATATCCTTGCTCTTGCCAGGGAAAAGAAGGAACCGCCGTTTATTTTCCTGCTGGATAATATCGAGGATCCCCACAATCTGGGAGCTATTATCCGTACCGCAAATCTTGCAGGTGCCCATGGGGTGATCATTCCAAAAAGAAGGGCAGTGGGCCTTACCGCCACGGTTGCCAGAACTTCTGCAGGTGCACTCAACTACACACCGGTTGCCAAGGTGACCAATCTGGCGAACACCATTGAAGAACTGAAAAAAGAAGGTATGTGGTTTGTATGTGCCGATATGGGTGGCGAGGTGATGTACGACCTGAATTTGAAAGGTTCTATTGGCCTTGTAATCGGAAATGAAGGGGAAGGCGTCAGCCGTCTGGTAAAGGAAAAGTGTGATTACATTGCATCCATTCCTATGAAGGGTGACATTGATTCCTTAAATGCTTCTGTAGCTGCCGGTGTACTGGCCTATGAGATTGTCAGACAGAGATTGAATGGATGATGAATGAATTTACAAATTATACAGATGAAGAACTGATCGGAGAATTTCGAAATGGAAAGCAGCAGGTGCAGGAGTACCTGCTGGAAAAGTATAAGCCTTTTGTGAAAAGTAAATGCAGAGTCTTATTCCTGGTAGGAGGAGACAGAGAGGATCTTATTCAGGAAGGAATGATCGGTCTTTTTAAAGCAATTCGGGATTTTGATCCGGATAAGGGCGTGCCTTTTTCGTCCTTTGCAAAGCTTTGCGTGGAAAGACAGCTCTACACTGCCATTGAAGCGGCGACACGTCAGAAAAATGCTCCCCTAAATGCCTATATTTCTCTTTCTGAGGAGACAGACAGCCTTATGGACGGAGGAATTGAAGAGGCCGTGGTGGAGCGTGCCAGCTATCAGCAGACCTATGCAAAGGTACGCAAACAGTTAAGCCCTATGGAAAAGGAAGTGCTGGCGCTTTATCTGGAGGGAAAGGACTATACAGAAATTGCCAGGATCCTTGGAAAATCAGACAAATCTATTGATAATGCCCTTCAGAGGATCAAAGCAAAAATCCGCAAGATCATGGAGTAAACATTACCCGAAAATAATTTTACAAAAAATATGAAAAAATTACTTGCAAAATATAAAATATGGTAATATAATGTGCAAGTACGGTTCGTTGGTCAAGCGGTTAAGACGCCGCCCTCTCACGGCGGAAACACGGGTTCGATTCCCGTACGGACTGCGAATATGCCATCCTCGTTTTGGGGATGGCTTTTGTTGTATAAAGGAGAAACAGTATGGCAAAGACACCAACCTATGATGCAGGCAGTATTTCCGTATTGGAAGGACTGGAGGCGGTCAGAAAACGTCCTGGAATGTATATCGGAAGCGTATCCAGAAAGGGTTTAAACCATCTGATCTACGAGATCGTGGATAATGCGGTAGATGAGCATCTGGCAGGATTTTGCAAGACAATTGAAGTATATCTGGAAAAAGACGGTTCCTGTACAGTCAATGATGACGGACGTGGAATTCCGGTAGGAATGCATGAAAAAGGGATGTCTGCCGCCCGTCTGGTATTTACCACCCTTCATGCAGGCGGTAAATTCGATGATTCGGTCTATAAAACAAGCGGCGGACTTCACGGGGTTGGTTCTTCCGTAGTCAATGCCCTGTCTACCTATATGGATGTACAGATCAGCAGAGAAGGTGCCATCCACCATGATAGATATGAGCGTGGAATCCCTGTGCTGGAGCTGGAAAACGGACTTTTGCCGATTCTTGGGAAAACAAGAAAGACCGGTACGAAGGTGAATTTCCTGCCGGATCCGGAAATCTTTGAAAAGACAAGGTTTAAAGAGGACGAGGTTATCAGCCGTCTTCATGAGACAGCTTACCTTAATCCGGAGCTTACGATCATTTTTGAGGATCGCAGAGGAGCGGAAGTCCAACATCTGGAATTTCATGAGCCCGACGGTATCATCGGTTTCGTGAAGGATATGAATAAAAAAAGCGAAACGCTTCACGATGTCATCTACTTTAAGGGAGAATCCGAAGGAATCACCGTGGAGGGGGCCATTCAGTATGTCAATGAGTTCCATGAAAATGTGCTGGGCTTTTGTAACAATATTTACAATGCGGAGGGTGGTACCCACCTGACCGGATTTAAAACGGCATTTACTACCATTATGAATAACTATGCCAGAGAAATCGGTGTGTTAAAGGAAAAGGATGCCAACTTTACGGGAGCTGATATCCGAAACGGTATGACGGCGGTTATTTCCATCAAGCATCCGGCACCACGGTTTGAAGGTCAGACAAAGACAAAGCTGGACAATCAGGATGCCTCCAAAGCAACAGCGAAAGTGGCTTCAGATGAGCTTCCAAGATTTTTTGACAGAAATTTAGAAACTTTAAAAAGCATATTAAGCTGTGCGGAAAAAGCAGCAAAGATCCGTAAGACAGAAGAACGTGCAAAGACTAATCTTCTGACAAAACAGAAATATTCCTTTGATTCCAATGGAAAGCTGGCAAACTGTGAGAGCCGGGATGCTTCCAGATGCGAGATCTTTATTGTGGAGGGAGATTCTGCGGGAGGTTCTGCAAAAACAGCCAGAGACCGTAACTATCAGGCAATCCTTCCCATCAGAGGAAAGATTTTGAATGTGGAGAAAGCAAGTATAGATAAAGTTCTTGCAAATGCGGAGATTAAGACAATGATCAATGCTTTCGGCTGCGGATTTTCCGAAGGCTACGGCAATGACTTTGACATTACAAAGCTTCGTTATGACAAGATCATCATTATGGCGGATGCGGATGTGGACGGTGCTCATATCAGTACCTTATTACTGACACTGTTCTACCGTTTTATGCCGGAACTCATCTATGAGGGACATGTTTACATTGCCATGCCTCCTCTTTATAAGGCTATGCCAAAGGTGGGAGATGAGGAATATCTTTATGATGATCATGCCCTGGAGGAATACAGAAAGCGTCATAAGGGCAGCTTTACCCTGCAGCGCTACAAAGGTCTCGGTGAAATGGATGCCGAACAGCTTTGGGAGACGACCCTGGATCCAAAGAGACGAATGCTGAAGCTGGTGGAAATTGAGGATGCCAGAATGGCTTCCAATGTGACAGAAATGCTGATGGGTACCGAGGTACCGCCTCGCCGTGCATTTATCCATGAGCACGCAACCGACGCAGAATTGGACTTTTAAGGAGGGTAAAGGATGGAAGAGAGAATTATCAGAACCGAATATTCGGAGGTTATGCAGAAATCCTATATTGATTATGCCATGAGCGTTATCATTGCCAGAGCCCTTCCGGATGTGAGAGACGGATTGAAACCTGTTCAGCGTCGTACCCTGTACGATATGCATGAGCTTGGAATCAAATATGACAAACCATATAGAAAATGTGCCCGTATTGTTGGGGACACCATGGGTAAATATCACCCCCACGGTGACAGCTCCATTTATGATGCGCTGGTTGTTATGGCACAGGATTTCAAAAAAGGCATGCCCCTTGTAGACGGTCACGGAAACTTCGGTTCTATCGAAGGTGACGGTGCAGCGGCAATGCGATATACGGAAGCCAGACTTCAAAAGGTAACACAGGAAGTATTTCTTGGAGATCTTGATAAAGACGTGGTAGATTTTATGCCAAACTTCGACGAGACAGAAAAAGAACCCACCGTTCTTCCGGTACGTGTACCGAATCTGCTCATCAATGGCACGGAAGGTATCGCTGTAGGTATGGCTACCAATGTGCCGCCTCACAACTTTGGAGAAGTCATGGAAGCAGCCAAAGCTTATATCAAAAATCCGAAGATCACTACAGAAGAGCTTTTGGAGATCATGCCGGGTCCGGATTTTCCTACCGGCGGAATCGTCATCAATAAGGATGAACTGAAAGAAATTTATGAAACAGGAACTGGAAAGATCAAGATCCGGGGTAAGGTGGAAGTAGAAACCTTAAAAGGTGGCAAGGAACGTCTGGTGATCACGGAGATTCCCTACACCATGATCGGCAATAATATTGCCAAATTTTTAAATGATGTGGCAGGCCTCATCGAGACGAAGAAGACTACGGATATTGTGGATATTTCCAACCAGTCCTCCAAAGAGGGGATCCGCATTGTACTGGAGCTGAAAAAAGGAGCAGATACAACAAATCTTAAAAATCTGCTTTATAAGAAAACCAAGCTGGAAGATACCTTCGGGGTAAATATTCTGGCTGTGGCCGACGGAAGACCGGAAACCCTGGGACTTCGTAAGGTGCTGGAACATTATGTGGACTTCCAGTATGAGCTTGCGGGAAGAAAATATAAAACTCTGTTAAACCGTGAGCTTGACAAGAAGGAAATCCAGGAAGGCCTTATCAAAGCCTGTGATGTCATTGATCTGATCATTGAGATCCTCAGAGGCAGTAAAAATGTGAAGGATGCAAAAGCCTGCCTTACAAACGGAGTGACTGAAAATATCAAATTCCGTTCAAAAGCATCGGAAGCGGATGCGAAAAAACTCCGATTTACGGAACGCCAGACACAGGCAATCCTGGAAATGAGACTTCAGAAATTAATTGGTCTGGAAGTGGAAGCCCTCATTCGGGAGCACGAAGAGACCTTAAAGAAGATTTCATTCTATATGGACGTGCTGGAAAATCATAAAACCATGACAAAGGTTCTTTTAAAGGAAATGGACGGGTATAAAAAAGAGTATGACCGTCCAAGAAGAACCGTTATCGAAAATGCTGAGGCTGCAGTCTACGAAGAAAAGAAAATCGAGGAAGCTCCGGTGATGTTCTTAATGGACCGATTTGGCTATGCAAAGACTATAGATATGGCAACCTATGAGCGAAATAAAGAAGCGGCAGATCATGAAAACCGTTATATCGTGCAGGTCATGAATACCGGGAAGCTTGCAGTCTTTACAGACACCGGTAAAATGCACCAGATCAAGGTTATGGACGTGCCATTCGGTAAATTCCGCGATAAAGGTGTACCGATTGATAACTACAGCAACTTTGACAGCAGCACAGAGCGGGTGATCGCAGTCTATGCACTTTCGGATATTTTAAATGAAAAACTTCTGTTTGCCACAAAGACCGGTATGGTAAAGATCGTAGCAGGCGCAGAATTTGATGTTGCAAAGAAAACGATCGCATCTACAAAACTTGCAGAAGAAGATGAAGTCATCGGCGTATATAAACTGGAAGAGAGCGAATTCGTAGTCCTTCAGTCCAAGGCCGGCTATTTCTTAAAGATTGCCGTTTCCGACATCCCGGAAATGAAGAAGACCTCCGTAGGAAACCACGGAATCAAGCTTGGTGCAAAAGATGAGATTGAAAATGCTTATGTATTTAACAAAGAAACCTCGCCAACCATTACTTACAAAGAAAAGGAAATGGTTCTTAGCAGCTTAAAAGTTGCAGCGAGAAATTCCAAGGGAAGCAAACGTTAGAGACTAAAAAATTTTTCCTTGCATTTCCAAAGATATATGCTATAATATTTGCGTAACATAGTAGACCTTGCAAAGAGTGGACGAAAGTCCACTCTTTGTTGCTGTATGTCACAATACAACTGAATAAGGAAAGGAGAGTAGATTTCGTGTCAAAGAGAGAAATCTATGAAGCGAAGGCAGAAGAGCTCATTATGCCTATCGTAGAAGCAAATCACTTTGAGCTGGTAGACGTAGAATACGTCAAAGAAGCCGGTAACTGGTATTTGCGCATTTACATTGACAAGGAAGGCGGCATTAATATTAATGACTGCGAGCTTGTAAGCCGTGCATTTTCGGATATTCTGGATAAAGAAGATTTTATTGAAGATGCCTATATCCTGGAGGTAAGCTCCCCGGGACTTGGAAGACCGCTGAAAAAAGATAAGGACTTTCAGAGAAATTTAGGAGAAGAAGTAGAAGTCCGTACTTACAAACCGATCAATAAACAGAAGGAATTTGTCGGGCTTTTGGATGCATGGGATAAAGAATCCGTAACCCTACAGATGGAGGATGGAGAGACCATGACCATCAGCCGCAGCGACATCGCACTGATCAGACAGTATATAGATTTTTAATAAATACAAAATTTGGAGGAAAAAGAAAAATGAATAACGAGTTATTAGAAGCCCTCACCGTCCTGGAAAAAGAAAAAGATATCAGTAAAGAAACCATGCTGGAAGCCATTGAAAATTCTTTATTGACAGCATGCAAAAACCATTTTGGTAAAGCTGACAACATTAAAGTTATCATGAATCATGATACCTGTGAATATAAGGTATTTGCAGAAAAAACAGTTGTGGAAACCGTAGAAGATGATGTGATGGAGATCAGCCTTGCAAAAGCAAAGATGATCGACAGCAAATATGAGCTGGGTGATGTGGTACAGATCGAAGTGAAATCCAAAGAATTTGGACGCATTGCTACCATGAATGCAAAAAACGTGATCTTACAGAAGATTCGTGAAGAAGAAAGAAAGGTTCTCTTTAACCAGTACTATGCAAAGGAAAAAGACGTAGTGACAGGTGTGGTTCAAAGATATATTGGCAAAAATGTCAGTGTGAACCTGGGTAAAGTGGATGCTATCTTAAATGAAAATGAGATGGTAAAAGGCGAAGTATTTATGCCGACAGAACGTATCCGCGTTTATATCCTGGAAGTACGTGATACAACCAAGGGCCCCCGGATCCTTGTTTCCAGAACTCATCCGGAGCTTGTAAAGAGACTGTTTGAGTCAGAAGTGACGGAAGTGAAGGAAGGTATTGTCGAGATTAAAAGCATTGCCCGTGAAGCAGGTTCCAGAACCAAGATCGCAGTATGGTCCAATAATCCGGATGTTGACCCGGTAGGTGCATGCGTAGGTCTTAACGGTGCCAGAGTCAATGCCATCGTAGAAGAGCTTCGCGGTGAAAAGATCGATATCATTAACTGGGATGAAAACCCGGCAATCTTAATTGAACATGCATTAAGCCCGGCAAAGGTTGTAGCAGTATTGGCAGATCCGGATGAAAAAACAGCAAAGGTTGTAGTTCCGGATTACCAGTTATCTCTTGCCATCGGTAAAGAAGGCCAGAATGCCCGTCTTGCAGCAAGACTGACAGGATTCAAGATCGATATCAAGTCTGAAACTCAGGCGAAGGAAATCGAAGGCTTCCTTGATTATGATGTTTATGATGAGGAAGAAGAGTATGATGAATCCTACGACGAAGCATATGATGACTATGATTACCAGGAAGACAGTGCCGATAATATTGAAGAGTAGAATGTAACCGGATACCGGAAATCAATGTAGGATGTGATAGATTGAGTACAGTAAAAAAGATTCCCATGCGAAAATGCATTGGATGCAACGAAATGAAAGAAAAGAAAGCAATGATGCGTGTCTTAAAATGTGAAGAAGGCATTTTGCTTGATACCACCGGAAAGAAAAACGGCAGAGGTGCTTACCTTTGCAAATCCGAAGAATGTTTGAAACAGGCTATCAAAACAAAAGGCCTGGAGCGTTCTTTGAAGGTTCAGATTCCGGCAGAGGTATATGAGGCACTGAAAAAGGAGTTTAGCGAAATCAATGGATAGAATTTTTTCGATGATTGGAATGGCCATGAAGGCCGGTAAGGTGGTCAGCGGTGAATTTGCCACGGAAAAAGCAGTGAAAACCGGAAAAGCATTTCTGGTGATCGTTTCCGGTGCGGCATCAGACAATACCAAAAAGATGTTTCGCAATATGTGCACCTTTTACGGCGTGCCTATGTACGCTTACGGTACCAAAGAGGATCTGGGACATTCCATGGGAAAACAGTTTCGAGCCTCCCTGGCAGTAACAGATGAAGGGTTTGCGAAATCTATCGAAAAGAGACTGAAAGAGGCAGAGATTAGAGCGGAGGTAGCAGAATAAATGGCGAAACAGAAAATATATGAATTAGCAAAAGAGTTAAATAAACAAAGCAAAGATATTGTAGAATTCTTAAATAAAAATGGTGTGGAAGTGAAAAGCCATATGAGCTCTGTGGAAGATGCACAGATCGAGATGGTAAAGAAAGCATTTGCACCGAAGAAAGAAGCTCCAAAGGCAGAAGCCCCCAAAGCAGAAGCTCCAAAAGCTGAGACTGTAAAGGCGGAGGCAGTGAAAACAGAAGAAGCTCCAAAAGCTGAGGAAGCACCAAAGAAAAAGAAGATCATTGCGTTATATAACTCTCAGAACAGCAGAGGCGGTGTAAAGCCAAATCCTCAGAAGAAGGAAACAGAAAGACGTCCGCGTCCGGATGGTGAGAGACGTCCGCGTCCACAGGATGGAGAAAGACGTCCGTTTAACAAAGATGGCCAGAGCCAGAATAATGGAGAGAGACGTCCGTTCAACAGAGACGGCCAGAACCAGAACAATGGAGAAAGACGTCCGTTTAACAGAGACGGCCAGAACCAGAATAATGGAGAGAGACGTCCGTTTAACAGAGACGGCCAGAATAATGGGGAGAGACGCCCGTTTAACAGAGACGGCCAGAACCAGAACAATGGAGAAAGACGTCCGTTTAACAGAGATGGTCAGAATAACGGAGAGAGACGTCCGTTCAACAGAGACGGCCAGAATCAGAACAACGGGGAAAGACGTCCATTCAACAGAGACTTTAATAAGGATAAAGACAACGACAGAAACGATAACAGAAGAGACGGCGGAAGACGAGATAACGGAAGAAGAGGCGGCATGGATATCCCTGCACCGGAAAAACCATTGGAAAAGAACCGCAGTGAAAACAGACATAACCAGAATCAGCAGGCAAAATCCAATAAGAAGGTTGTGGATAAATTCGAAGAAAAAGAAGCAAAAATGAACAAGGCCGGAAAATTCCAGAAACCTGTAAAAGCGGCTTCGGAAGTGAAAAAGGATGATAACGAACCAAAGGTTATCCAGATTCCGGAAAAAATCTCTGTTCAGGATCTTGCAGAGAAAATGAAGATGCAGCCATCTGTTATCATCAAAAAGATGTTCCTTGCAGGAAAGATCATGACCATCAATACAGAGCTTGATTTCGAACAGGCCGGTGAAATCGCGATGGAATACAACTTTGAACCGGAAGCTGAGGTTGTAGAGGATGTGATTGAAAAATTCCTGGAGGATACAGAAGATTCCGAGGATACTCTTGTAACCAGACCACCGGTTGTCTGTGTTATGGGTCATGTTGACCATGGTAAAACCTCTCTTCTGGATGCGATCCGTCATACCAATGTGACAGACAGGGAAGCAGGTGGTATTACACAGCATATTGGTGCATACACTGTTAATATTAATGGACAGAAACTGACCTTCCTGGATACACCGGGACACGAAGCATTTACCTCTATGCGTATGCGTGGTGCAAACTCTACAGATATTGCAATCCTTGTAGTTGCAGCTGATGATGGTGTTATGCCACAGACTGTAGAAGCAATCAGCCATGCAAAAGCAGCCGGCGTAGAGATCATTGTAGCCATTAATAAGATCGATAAAGAAGGAGCAAATCCTGACAGAGTATTGAAAGAGCTTGCAGAGCATGAACTGATTCCTGAAGACTGGGGCGGTTCTACCGTTTGTGTACCTGTTTCAGCCAAGAAACGTATCGGTATCGAAAACCTTCTGGAAATGGTGCTTTTAACAGCAGAAATGCTGGAGTTAAAAGCAAATCCAAAGAGAAGAGCAAGAGGTCTTGTCATTGAAGCAGAGCTTGATAAAGGAAAAGGACCGGTTGCAACTGTACTGGTACAGAAAGGTACTTTAAGAGTTGGCGATGCCATTACCGCAGGAATTGCCCATGGTAAGGTTCGTGCCATGATGGATGATAAGGGACGAAGAGTTAAAGAAGCAGGCCCGTCAACACCGGTTGAGATCCTGGGATTTTCCGATGTACCGCAGGCTGGTGATGTAGTGATCTCTCCGGAAACAGAAAAAGAAGCAAGAACTATGGCAGAAGCTTTCATTGCAAGAGGCAGAGAGAAGATGCTGGAGGATACAAAGCTTACCATGTCCTTAGACGATCTCTATTCTCAGATTCAGTCCGGAAACTTAAAGGAATTAAAGCTCATTATCAAAGCCGACGTACAGGGTTCTGTAGAAGCTGTAAAACAAAGCTTAATGAAGCTGTCTAATGAGGAAGTGGCAGTCCGCGTGATCCATGGCGGTGTAGGTGCCATTAATGAATCCGACGTTATGCTTGCAAATGCATCAGGTGCGATCATCATCGGCTTCAACGTAAGACCGGATGTGACTGCAAAAGCAACTGCAGAACGCGACAAGGTAGAAGTCAAGCTTTACCGTGTCATCTATGATGCAATTGCTGACGTGGAAAGAGCGATGAAGGGTATGTTAGACCCGATCTTTGAAGAAAAAGTCATTGGTCACGCAGAGATCCGTCAGATCTTCAAAGCATCCGGTGTTGGTAATATTGCAGGTTCCTATGTATTGGATGGTGTATTCCAGAGAGGATGTACAGTCAGAATCACCCGTGAAGGAAAACAGATCTTTGAAGGACCACTGGCATCCTTAAAACGTTTCAAGGATGACGTCAAAGAAGTGAAAGCAGGCTACGAATGTGGTCTTGTATTTGAAAAATTCAATGAAATTCAGGAGCTTGATATCGTAGAGGCTTATATCATGGTAGAAGTTCCAAGATAGGAGTTGAAGCTTTATGAGAAAAAACAGTATTAAAAATACGAGAATTAATATGGAAGTTCAGCGTGAGCTTTCCAATATTATCCGCAGTGAGATCAAGGATCCGAGAATCAGTCCGCTGACTACCGTTGTTGCGGTAGAGGTGGCACCGGATCTGAAAACTGCAAAAGCTTATATCAGTGTACTGGGAGATGAAGAAGCCCAGAAAAATACACTGGCAGGCTTAAAGAGTGCAGAAGGCTATATCCGCAGGGAACTGGCCAGAAGCGTAAACTTAAGAAACACACCGGAGATTAAGTTTGTGGTAGATCAGTCTATTGAATACGGTGTAACCATGTCAAAATTAATCGACGACGTAAGAGCAAACGACGGTGATTATCAAGAAGGTGAAACAGATGTTTAATTTAAGGGAATCTTTACAGGGGGTAAAGTCAGTAGCCATCATCGGTCATATCAGACCGGATGGTGACTGTATCGGCTCCTGTCTGGCACTGTATAATTATATTGTGACTTATTTTCCAAAGGTTGAGGTAAAGGTTTATCTTCAGAAATTTCTGCCGGAATTTTTCGTCCTGAAAAATGCAGATAAAGTAGAAACCAGCTGTATTGAGGATAAAGCTTATGACATTTGCTTCTCATTGGACAGTGCAGATAAGGGACGTCACGGAGAATTTGTGAAATATTTTGACAGTGCAAAAAAAACAGTGGTCATTGACCATCATATCAGCAATGTCGGTTTTGCAGGGGAGAATCTGATCGTCAGTGATGCCAGTGCAACTTCAGAGGTTCTTTATGATCTCATCGGAAAAGAATATCTGACCAAAGACATTGCCCAGTGTCTTTATCTGGCCATTGCCCATGATACAGGGGTATTCCAGTATTCCAACACTTCACCAAAGACACTTCGTGCGGCAGCAGATCTTCTGGAGACAGGGATCGAAGCCAACAGACTTATCGATGAAACCTTTTATCAGAAATCCTATGCACAAAATCAGGTGCTTGGAAAGGTTCTGATGGAAAGCATTCTTCTGATGGATGGAAAGATTATTGTGGGTTCTGTGAAGCTCAAAGAAATGGAGTTTTTCCAGGTGACAGCAAAAGAACTGGATGGAATCGTCAGTCAGCTTCGCTACACGAGAGGAACGCAGGTGGCAATCTTTCTTTACGAACTGGAGCCTCATAAATATAAAGTCAGCTTACGTTCCAATGGTCCGGTGGATGTAAGTAAAGTGGCATCCTATTTTGGCGGCGGCGGACACATTAAGGCGGCAGGCTGTGAAATGACCGGAAACTTCTATGATGTGGTAAATAATCTGACAAAACAGATTGAAGTACAGCTGAAGGTGTAATGCGTGAAAAGTGGAATTATCAACATATATAAAGAAAAAGGATTTACATCTTTTGATGTGGTGGCAAAGCTTCGGGGGATTTTAAAGACGAAGAAGATCGGTCATACAGGAACACTGGATCCGGATGCGGAAGGGGTGCTTCCTGTATGTATCGGAAGGGCTACCAAAGTATGTGACCTTTTAACAGATAAGGATAAGGTCTATGAGGCAGTGCTCCTGTTAGGAGTAGAGACAGATACCCAGGATACCAGCGGTGAAATCTTAAAAGAACTTCCTGTGGAATGTGATAAGAAACAGGTTACAGAGGCCATTTCTTCCTTTGTGGGAGAATATGCCCAGATTCCTCCGATGTATTCTGCCTTAAAGGTTCAGGGAAAGAAACTCTATGAACTGGCCAGGGAAGGAAAAACAGTGGAGAGAAAGCCACGCAATGTGAAAATCTTTTCCATTGATATTCTGGAAATATCTCTTCCAAGAGTACGAATGAGAGTCCATTGCTCTAAGGGAACCTATATCAGAACTCTGTGCCATGATATCGGAAATATGCTTGGTTGTGGGGGATGTATGGAATCTTTGCTTCGTACGAGAGTGGACAGGTTTACCCTGGAGGATGCATGTAAGCTTTCAGAAGTGGATGCCCTGGCAAAAGAAGGAAGGGTGGAAGAGAGAATCCTTACTGTGGATAAACTCTTTGAGGACTGGACAGCTGTGTGGACAAAACCGGTCTTTGACGTGGTCGTCCACAATGGAAATCCTGTAGAAAAAAGGATGCTTCAGACGGAGCTTCCAACAAATATGGAAAGGCTTCGGGTTTATGATTCAAAAGGTGCTTTTATCGGAATCTATGAATATTCCGGGGAGCGTAAAAATTATAAACCTGTAAAAATGTTTTATGAAGATCATGAAAGAAACACTTGACTTTCGGATTCCGGAAGAAAGTGCCATAACTCTCGGAAAATTTGATGGCATCCACAAGGGACATCAGAAGCTGATGAGAAAGATTTTGGAAAAGAAGGAACAGGGACTGGGAGCGGTAGTATTTACCTTTGGAAAAATGCCGGGAACGATTTCTTATGGAAAAGGAAGAACGATCCTGACTGAAAGAGAACGGGAGTATCATCTGGAAAAGATGGGGATCGATTACATGATCGAATGCCCGTTTGTACCGGAGATTATCGGTATGGAGCCGGAACGGTTTGTGAAGGAGATACTGGTGGAACAGCTCCATGTAAAATACATTGCTGTGGGACCGGATTTTCGGTTTGGCCATAACAGAAAGGGTGATGGAGCCCTGCTAATAGAACTGGGAAAGGTCTATGGCTACAAGGTAGAGATCTTCGAAAAAGAATGTCTGGAGGAAAAGGTGATCAGCAGTACCTATGTAAGGTATATGCTGGAAACCGGGGAGATGGAAACTGTACGAAAGCTTCTTGGATATCCTTATTATGTGTCAGGAACCGTGGTTCACGGCCATGAAATTGGCAGGACCTTAGGAATTCCTACCATTAATCTTTTGCCGGATGAGGAAAAGATCCTTCCTCCCAATGGTGTTTATCTGACAAAAACATTGTTTGACGGGCAGGAATATTTTGGGATTACAAATATCGGCGTGAAACCTACCATCAGCGGGATTGAGGCCAAGGGTGTGGAAACCCACCTGTTTGACTTTGAGGGTGACCTTTACGATAAGGAACTTTTAGTAGAATTCTACGCTTATGAAAGGCCGGAATACAGGTTTGCATCCTTAGAGGAATTGAAGGCACAGCTTGGGAAAGATGCAGCCTGGGGGCGCAAATTTGTAAGTGAATGTAAAAAAACTTGTAAGATAGGTTAATTTGGTGTAAAATACATGTTAAGCGTATGCTGAAAAGATAATCAGCATACGCTTTTTTTGAAAATCAATTACTAAAGAAAGTAAAAAAGGAGAAAACACGATGGACATAATTATGATGGCCGTAAAGCTTCTCGGTGGACTTGCAATGTTCCTGTACGGAATGGAAATCATGGGCGACGGCTTAAAGCAGGGTTCAGGAACAGCTTTAAAAAATGTTCTCGGTAAATTAACACACAATGTAATCTTGGGAGTTATCACAGGTGCTCTGGTAACAGCAATCATTCAGAGCTCCACAGCTACCATCGTTCTGACCGTAGGTCTTATCGGTGCGGGGATCTTAAATCTGCGTCAGGCAGTCAGCATTGTTATGGGTGCCAATATCGGTACAACCGTAACTGCACAGATCATCCGACTGATGGACATTGAATCAGGCAGCGGATCGATCCTGTCCTTCTTCAAACCGGACTTTTTAGCACCGGTGGCACTGATTGCCGGTATTATCCTGCTGATGTTTATTAAAAAGGAAACCTTAAAGAATGTCGGTATGATCGCCATGGGATTTGGTATCTTGTTCATGGGTCTTTTATCCATGACAGATGCGGTAGAACCCTTGTCTTCTTCACCTGCATTTGCAGATGTGTTATCCTACTTCAGCAATATGCCGGTACTGGGAATCTTTACAGGTTTGATTCTGACCGTGATCGTACAGAGTTCCTCAGCGATGGTCGGTATCCTGCAGGCATTATCTTCCACAGGAGTTATGACCTTTGAACTGGTATATCCAATCGTTATGGGTATCAACCTTGGTACCTGTGTAACAACGGCAATGGTATGTTCCATTGGTTCCTCCAAGGATGCAAAACGTACCGGTATCGTACACATTGTATTTAATACGGTAGGTACCATTCTTTTCATGATTGCCATGTCTGTCATTCGTGCAACAGGCGGTCTGGCAGGACTTTGGGAAAGTGTTGTGGACAGTGGCGGCATTGCAAATTTCCAGACAGTATTTAACCTGTTAACAGCAGTGGTACTCATTCCGTTTACCAACATCCTTGTATGGATTGCATGTAAGTTTGTAAAAGATGACGAAGAACCGGAAGTTGTTTATCCGGAGCTTGCAGCATTAGACAAGAAATTGATGGGTGTACCAGCCCTTGCCCTTGGTGAAGTGACAAAGGTTGCGGCTCATATGGCTCAGACAGCTAAGGAAAATATTGAACTGAGTATGGCACAGTTTGAGAACTATGACGAAAACCGTGCAGAAAAGATCAATGAAAATGAAAAACGTCTGGATACCTTTACAGACCGTGCAGACAACTACCTGATCGCATTATCTGCCAATATTGAAGCAGAAAGCGATAACCGTCAGCGCAGCGTGCTCATGCAGTGCATCCGCGACGTGGAGCGTATCGGTGACTATGCTACCAACTTTGATGAGATGGCGCAGAAGGTCAGTGCCGAAGGAATCGTATTCTCAGAAAGTGCGAAAAAAGAGCTTGCAATTCTTTTTGATGCCATTCAGGAAATTCTGCGTCTGACCGTGGAATCTATTGAGAGTGACAATGATTATATTATACACCGCATTGAGCCTTTAGAGGAAGTTATTGATGATATGGTACTTTTATTAAAAGACCGTCATACTGCAAGACTTTGCCAGGGTATCTGTGCAATTAATTCCGGTCTGATCTTTATGGACATGCTTACTTATTTTGAGCGTACTGCGGATCAGTGCTCCAATATTGCCATGCTGATGCTGGCTAAGGACAATGAAGAGATTATGAAGAATCACCACCTGTATTTACAGGAGCTTCATACCTCCAATGATAAGTCTTACCTTGCTGAACAGGCAAACAGAAGAGACCAGTATCTGGTGCCATTAAAAGAAATTAAATTTTAATAAGAATGATTGAAAGTGGGCAGCCGCAAGGCTGCTCATTTTTTAAGAAAATATGTTAAATATTACAAACAACCTTGACAAAAGAAGAAGTTCTGTTATAATTGCTTAATGAAATGTAACAAATTTGTAATAAATATATGGAGAAATCAGAAATGAATTTGAAAACCATAAGAAATACAGTACTTCTTCTGACAGTTACCGGAGCTATGGTATTTCCGTCCATGAAGGCAGAGGCAGCGGAGTTATCAGAGCTGGTCAGCGGAGGCGTTGCGGTGACCATGAGTCAGGTTGAGGACGAAATGGTTCTGGCAGCGGCACTTGCACCATCCATCGTAGATGGATATACACTTTTGGGAGTTGTGACAGCAGACAGCGGCTATATCAATATCCGTGAGGCAATGAACACAGATTCCGAAATTGTAGGAAAGATCAGAAAAGATGCCATCTGTGAGGTGGTAGCTATGGAAGACGGATGGTGTGAAATTGAATCCGGAGAAGTCAAAGGATATATCAGCAGTGACTATCTTTTGGTGGGTGCAAAGGCCAACGAAAGAGCACAGGAGCTTCAGACACAGGGACAGGAACTGGAAACAGCATTAACCATTATGGAATACCGTTACGGGAAAGGCGTCACAGATATTCAGATGGAAGTTTGTGAATATGCAAAACAGTTTGTAGGGAATCCTTATCGCTGGGGAGGCACAAGCCTTACCAAAGGAGCGGATTGTTCCGGTTTTACCATGTCTGTCTTTTCGAAATATGGAATTTCCCTCCCCCATTCTTCCAAGTCTCAGGCACATTGCGGAGAAAAAATCGATCTGTCTGAGATTCAGCCGGGGGACCTGGTATTTTACGGCGGCAGCAATATTCACCATGTAGCAATCTATATCGGTAATGGTCAGATCGTTCATGCACAAAGCACCGATACAGGAATTGTGATATCCAGTATGTATTACAATACACCGACCAGAGCAGCGAGAGTTTTATAAACAGTAACCTTCAGGAGTGTCAAATTGGCACTCCTTTTTTCGATTCAAGGCACCTGTCCCCACGAATGAACCCGACTCTTTTATTTCTGTAAAAACCCCTTGTTTTTTACAGAAAAGATATGGTAAAATCAATTAATTACGTGTCGATTTTACATGGGAATATTAAAGAAAAAACATAAGAGGATATACAGTATGATACCAAAGAAGCAGATTTTGGTGATAGAGGATAATGAAATTAACAGAGAGATCCTAAGTGAGATCCTTTCCGAAACCTATCAGGTACTGGAGGCAGAAAACGGGCTGGAAGGGCTTAAAATTTTGAAAAAATTTAAGGAAAGCATTTCCCTCATCCTTTTGGATGTGATGATGCCGGTCATGGACGGATCTGCTTTCCTTAAAGAGGTACAAAAGGATGAGGAGCTGGCATTGGTTCCTGTGATCGTCATGACCCAGAAGGATAGTGAAGAGGATGAGCTAAAGGCATTGACGCATGGTGCTACGGATTTTGTGCCAAAGCCCTATCGTCCTCAGGTACTTCTTCATCGTGTTGCCAGCATCATAAAACTCAGAGAAAATGCGAGTATCGTCAATCAGTTTCAGTATGACAGGCTCACAGGGGTCTACAGTAAAGAATTTTTCTACCGGAGAGTGCGGGATCGTCTGCTGGAAAACCCGGATACAGAATATAATATTGTATGCTCCAATGTGGAGAACTTTAAATTATATAATGATGCCTTTGGGACAAAAGAAGGGGATCTCCTTCTGAAAAAAGTAGCACGTCTTATCATAGATGGTATGGGAAAGGCCGTGCTTTGCGGTCGTCTCGGTGCTGACCGGTTCATCTGGCTGCAGGAGAGAAGGCTTGAGGTCAATGACAGGCTTACTGCAAATATGGCAGAGATCGTAAAAGAAAAAAATGTGGTTATGAAGTGGGGCGTCTACGAGATCAAAGACAGAACTGTTCCGGTGGAGCAGATGTGTGACCGTGCCCAGCTGGCGGCTGACAGCGTTAAGGGGCAGTACAACTGTCATTTTGCAGTTTACGATGATCAGATGCGAAGTAAGCTTCTCAGGGAAAAGGCCATTACCGATGTCATGGAAACAGCATTGTCTGAAAAACAGTTCACTGTCTATTTGCAGCCTAAGTACAACCTTAATGATAACCGTATGGCAGGTGCGGAAGCTCTGGTGCGCTGGATCCATCCGGAATGGGGCTTTATGTCTCCGGGAGAATTTATCCCTTTGTTTGAGAAAAACGGTTTTATTCCACGCCTTGACCAGTATGTCTGGGAAGAAGTATGTGCGAAGATGAAGGAGTGGAAAGAAAAAGGATATCCGCTGGTTCCTGTATCAGTCAATGTGTCAAGGGCAGACGTTTATAAAGCTGACCTGGTAGAAAAATTTGTGGGTCTTGTAGAAAAGTACGGCATTGAGCCGGCTTACCTGCATCTTGAAATCACAGAGAGCGCCTATGCGGAAAATCCAAACCAGATCCTTACCACAGTAGAACAGCTGAAAAGTCTGGGCTTTATCATAGAAATGGATGATTTTGGAAGCGGATATTCTTCCTTAAATATGCTGAACCAGATGAAGCTTGATATCTTAAAGCTTGATATGAAATTTATC
>CALZFY010000033.1:0-25026 GCA_945786935.1 uncultured Lachnoclostridium sp. | reverse complement strand
GAGCATGCGGCTGTTAACCGCAGTGTCGTTGGTTCGAGTCCAACAGGGGGAGTTAAGCACCAAAGGTGCTTTATATATAAGGCTCCTTGGTCAAGCGGTCAAGACATCGCCCTTTCACGGCGGTAACACGGGTTCGATTCCCGTAGGAGTCATATGGCGACATAGCCAAGCGGTAAGGCATGGGTCTGCAACACCCTGATCACCAGTTCAAATCTGGTTGTCGCCTCTTTGAGATTACCTCAGAAACCTTGAAAATCAAGGCTTCTGGGGTTTTTTGTTATATCAAAATTATTTTTTAAATCTTGGTAAAAATGTAGTTTCTGAACAGTTGCTGTGGTACAATAGGCATAAATTGAAAAAATATCAAAAGGTAATGATATATGAGCAGTAATAACTGGGAACAGATCGGGGAAGAAATTCGAAAAACCGTGCAGGATGCGGTAGAAAATCAAAATTATGATCAGTTAAATCAAATGATTTCAAATACCATCAATCAGGCTGTGGATGCAGTAAGTAAAGGCGTAAAAAATGCGACAGCTTCTTCACAGAACAGGTATCATGGATATAAGACATACACTACAGATTATGATCACGCAAGTCGTGCAACTTCTGAAAGCAGAAAATCTAAGAAAAGGGATTTTGAAGGCAGAGAAGAATTAAAGAAAGCAGAACTTGCCAGGATACCGGCAAAGCTGCCGTCCAAATTAGGGGTGTTGGCTGCAACGGCATTGGGATATGCTTTTGGCTGTATCCAGTTGTTCTGGTTTGTATTTTACATGGCAGCAAGTCTGATTGCGGACGCAACCCTTGGATGGCAATCAGGCGTGATTGGCGGAGCATACAGTATGATTACGGCAGCATTCATGGGACTTGGGTTTTATTTTGGAATCGGTGGTACGAGAAAATTAATTCGCATGGATCGGTTTTCTACTTATGTAAAGACGATTGGAAGCAAGGAGTATTGCAATCTTTCAGAGCTTGCCCATAAGGTTGGAAAATCAGGTAAAGTGGTGACAAAAGATCTGGAGTATATGATTCGAAAGGGCTGGTTTACCCAGGGACATCTGGATTCAAAAAAGACCTGTCTGATGGTTACAGATCAAATGTATTCTGAGTACTGCCGTTTAGAACAGCAAAGAGCAGTACAGCTTGAAGAAAAGAAAATACAGGAGAAAAGAGAACAAAAAGAAGGGGAATCATTCAAAGAATCCGAGAATATTCAGAGAAGGGATCTTCCTTCTGAAGTTCAGAAAATCGTGGCATTGGGAGATGAATATGTAAGAAAGATTCATGCCTGCAATGATGTGATTCCGGGCGAGGAGATATCGGAGAAAATATCCAGGATCGAAATATTAGTTGATCGAATCTTTGACCGTGTAGAGAGTTATCCCAAAAGTGTTAGCGAGATCAGTAAGCTGATGGATTATTATCTTCCTACCACAGTAAAACTTCTGGAAGCTTATGCACAGATGGACGCACAGCCGGTGGGAGGAGAAAATATTCAGACAGCAAAAAAGGAGATTGAGGACACACTGGATACCTTAAATACAGCTTTTGAAAAGTTGTTGGACAGTCTTTTCCAGGAAACGGCATGGGATATTTCTTCAGATATTTCGGTGTTGAATACCCTGCTTGCACAGGAAGGATTAAAAGAGGACGGGCTATAAATAAAGAATAAGCGAACGTACAAAAATACATTAAGAATATGAAATAAGTTGGAGGAAAAACACATGGCAAATGAATTTGATACATTACAGAGTGCACCGACATTAACACTGGATCCTTTTACTGAGGAAAAAAAGGTACCGGTTGTGACAGAAGAGAAGAAGGAAGTGCTGGATGACAGTATGCTTTCAGAGGAAGAAAAGGCACAGGTAGAAGCATTTTCAAAGCAGATTGATCTGACGAATTCCGCAGTTATCCTGCAGTATGGCGCCGGAACCCAGAAAAAGATGGCAGATTTTTCGGAAACAGCACTCGAAAATGTAAAGGCAAAGGATCTGGGAGAAGTAGGAGAGCTTCTTTCCGGAGTCGTGACTGAGCTTAAAAATTTTGATGAAGAAGAATCTAAGGGATTTCTTGGCATTTTCAAAAAAACTTCCAATAAGATTGAAGCTATGAAAGCTAAATATGCCAAAGCAGAAACCAATATTAACGAAATCTGTAAAGTATTGGAAGGACATCAGGTGCAGTTGTTAAAGGATGTAGCTGTACTTGATAAAATGTATGACTTAAACCTCACATATTTTAAAGAGCTTTCTATGTACATTCTGGCAGGAAAGAAAAAACTGGAGGAAGTCCGGGAAAATGAGCTGAAGGAGCTTGTAAATAAAGCTCAGATTAGCGGGCTGCCGGAAGATGCTCAGGCTGCAAAAGATTTAGATGCGATGTGTAACCGTTTTGAAAAGAAGATTCATGATCTGGAGCTTACCCGCACCATTTCCATGCAGACAGCTCCACAGATCAGGCTGGTGCAGAGTAATGATACCCTGATGGTGGAAAAGATTCAGTCTACTGTGGTAAATACCATTCCATTGTGGAAAAGTCAGATGGTTCTGGCTCTGGGTGTGGAGCATTCAGCCCAGGCAGCAGAGGCTCAGCGTCAGGTGACTGATATGACCAATGAGCTTTTAAAGAAAAATGCAGAAAAACTGAAAATGGCAACTGTTGATGTGGCAAAAGAATCGGAACGCGGAATTGTAGATATTGAGACTTTGAAGAAGACAAATGAAAACCTTATTTCCACTCTGGATGAAGTAATGAAGATCCAACAGGAGGGACGTGTGAAACGCCAGGAGGCAGAAATTGAAATGCATCGCATGGAAAACGAGCTGAAGCAGAAGCTGTTGGAGATCCAGAGATAATATGAAATCCCCGGAATTAAAAAAACGTTCCGGGGATTTTTGAAAAATCAGTCAATTATCATGCACTGGACAGGTACTTTAAAATGTAGTTGAGATACTATTTTGCCCAAAATGATATATTGTCAGAAAATTTAAAAATATTTTAAAAATGTGTTGACAATAGATAGGATGAGTGTTAATATAACATCAACAACAGAAACAACATTAATTGCAAAACAAAAACTCAAAATCCTGAAATAAATAAAGATTCGGAGGTACAAAGCAATGGGACCAATCGACAATTTATTTCAATATGAGAGTGGTAACACATAGCAGTTCCTGACAAGAAAGACCTTTTCATCGCAGATGAGCTTATAATCCAGAGGGAAGATGGAAAACGAAAAGGGATGTAGAAGGCTGGTGCTCATATTGAATATTTACCACTATAATTTAAAGATAAAATAAGTGTAAAGAAATTTATTTTATAGTTTGAAAAGAACACTTTAAATTATAAGAATAGAAAAAAATAACTACATATAATTCTTTCTAAGTAAACAATACGAGTTGGGAATAAAAATAAAAAATTAATTATAGATGTTTCTGTAGATACGATAAAAAGAAAGGAAATAAGACCATTGAATATCGAAGTTCATTAGAACGACCACTATAAAATCAGAAATTATAGTGGTCGTTCTTTTGTTGCAAATTTTAGAATTTACCCTCATAATAAGATAAAACATATCTGAGACTGTACAAAACAGCTACACTCAATTCAATAAAGTATGGATGTATTGCCAGCGTAAGAGAAGCAGCAGCTGCAAAGGAGAACATTTGACCACAGTATATATTTATCCATGGAAAAAAGAAAACAGTTCCTGGGAATCTATTTTGAAAGAAATTTTAAAAGAGGATTATGGAATGGAAGAGATGCCGCACATCCTTCGCGATGAGATGGGGAAGCCCTATCTTCAGGGGAGTCCAATCTATTTTAATGTGTCTCATTCCGGGGGATACCTGGCTTTGGCAATTTCAAATCTTCCGGTGGGGGTAGACATTCAGGAAACAAAGGCTGTTCGGGAGGGAATGTACCGCAAGGTGGTGCAGCCTGAGGAACAGTGCCTCATTGGTGCAGAGCGGGAGAAGGATTTTTTGCGCCTCTGGGCTTTAAAGGAGAGCTTTGTAAAAGCAGAAGGACGTGGTCTTCGGATCCCTATGAAAGAATATTATTTTTTCCGTGAAAATGGAAAATATTTCGTAAATTACAGTGGACAAAGAGCCAATTGGACATTTAATATAGAGGAAACGGCTGTAGACGGCTACTATGTGAGTGTGTGCAGTCAGGAAGAGGAAGCAGTCTTTATAGTGAAGTAGAGGTTTGGAAATGCAATACGAAGTGGGAGATATTGTACGACTGAAAAAGAAACATCCCTGTGGCAGTTTTGAATGGGAGATCTTACGTACCGGAGCAGATTTTCGCCTGAAATGTATAGGTTGTGGTCATCAGGTGATGATGGAACGAAAACTCGTTGAAAAAAGCACAAAAGAAATCAGAAAAAGTGAAAAAAACCCTTGATATTAAGGAAAAATCATGGTATTATACCAAATTGTGATATATAAATTCCTTGCTCTTCACAAGGGAAGGGCCAGAGACCAAAAGGAGGTAAAACGAGCATGAACAAATATGAATTAGTACTTGTTGTGAATGCAAAAATCGAAGACGAAGCCAGAACAGCAGTAGTTGACAAAGCAAAAGCATATGTAGAACGCTTTGGCGGTACTGTAACTGAAGTGGAAGACTGGGGTAAGAAAAAATTAGCTTACGAAATCCAGCACATGAAAGAAGGATTCTATTACTTCATTCAGTTCGAAGCAGATGCTAC
The DNA here is from genome assembly GCA_945786935.1 of uncultured Lachnoclostridium sp. Classification (GTDB taxonomy): domain Bacteria; phylum Bacillota; class Clostridia; order Lachnospirales; family Lachnospiraceae; genus HGM12587. Next base: position 20,303 of record CALZFY010000033.1, on the reverse strand, counting down.
ATGTCCGGCAGAACTGGAAAAACGTGTACGTATCATGGAAAACGTTCTTAGATATTTAGTAGTTCGCAAAGACGCATAAGTAGATAGGAATTTAAGGAGATTGTAGTATGAATAAAGTAATTTTGATGGGACGTTTGACCAGAGATCCTGAAGTGCGTTACTCCCAGGGCGAGAATGCAATGGCAATTGCAAGATTTACACTTGCTGTAGATCGTAGATTTCGCCGTGAAGAAGCAACAGCAGATTTTATCAGCTGTGTAGCATTCGGTAAAAACGCAGAGTTCATTGAAAAGTATTTTCGTCAGGGTACCAAGGCAGTGATTTCAGGCCGTATTCAGACAGGAAGCTATACAAATAAAGATGGACAGAAAGTCTACACAACAGAGGTTGTGGTAGAAGAACAGGAATTCGCGGAAAGCAAAAATGCTTCCGGTGAGTCAGGTTTCCAGCCTGCATCCCGTCCACAGCCATCCGCAGCCATCGGTGATGGATTTATGAATATTCCGGATGGAATTGACGAGGAATTACCATTCAACTAACAATCATGGAATAACCGAAATTTTTCGGCGATATTAGTCTAACAGGAGGTAAACAACAATGGCTTACACAAAGAATGAAAAAGCAGATTCTCCAATGAAGAGAAGAGGCGGACGCAGACGTAAAAAAGTTTGCGTATTCTGCGGAAAAGAAAACAACGAAATCGATTACAAAGATGTAAATAAATTAAAAAGATACGTATCTGAAAGAGGAAAAATCCTCCCAAGAAGAATCACAGGTAACTGTGCAAAACATCAGAGAGCACTTACAGTTGCAGTTAAGAGAGCACGTCATATCGCTCTGATGCCATACGTAGCTGAATAATTAGATTTTTTGGACGCTGTCGACCATTTTGGTGGTCGATGGCGTTTTTTAAAGGAATATTAACGGAGAATGAAAAAATGTGTGGAATTGTTGGATTTACAGGCAGCCACCAGGCTGCACCCATTCTATTGGATGGATTATCAAAACTGGAATACAGAGGATATGACTCTGCCGGTATTGCCGTAAGAGACGGAGAGAAGCTGGCAGAGGTGGTAAAAGCTTCAGGAAAATTAAAAGCCCTGGCAGAGAAGACCGATGGCGGCAATGCATTGCCGGGTACCTGCGGAATCGGTCATACACGTTGGGCAACCCACGGCGAGCCAAGCCAGACCAATGCCCATCCCCATGTGAGTGGCAACTGTACCGGTACCGGCTCAGGAACGGTCGAGGCAGATGTGGTGGGGGTTCACAATGGAATTATCGAAAACTACCAGGAGCTTCGTGATAAGCTGATCAGACACGGATACAGCTTTTACAGCCAGACAGATACGGAAGTGGTTGTAAAGCTGGTAGACTATTATTATAAAAAATATAAGATCGGACCGATAGATGCCATTGCCAAGACCATGGTCCGCGTCAGAGGCTCCTATGCCCTGGCTTTGATGTTTAAGGATTATCCGGGGGAAATCTGGGTTGCCAGAAAAGACAGCCCCATGATCATCGGTATTACGGATGGAGAAACTTATGTGGCATCCGACGTACCGGCGGTTTTGAAATATACAAGAAATGTATATTATATCGGAAATATGGAATTTGCCAGACTGCTTCCGGGAGAAGCTCACTTCTTCGACCTTAATGGAGATGAAATCCAGAAGGAATCCGTAGAAATCAAGTGGGATGCACAGGCTGCAGAGAAAGGCGGCTTTGAACATTTCATGATGAAGGAGATCCATGAGCAGCCAAAGGCAGTGAGAGATACCATCAACTCCGTTTGTAAAGAGGATAAAATTGATCTTAGCGGAGTAGGACTTACCCCGGAGGAGATGAAGGATATCTCCCAGATCTATATTGTGGCCTGTGGCTCTGCATGGCATGTGGGTATGGCAGCTCAGTATGTCATAGAGGATCTGGCAAAGATACCGGTTCGTGTGGAGCTTGCTTCGGAATTCCGCTACCGCAAGCCTTTGCTAGATAAAAACGGCCTGGTCATTGTGGTCAGCCAGTCAGGAGAGACTGCAGACAGCCTTGCTGCACTTCGGGAAGCAAAAAGCAGAGGAATCCGTACCCTTGCCATTGTCAATGTAGTGGGAAGCTCCATTGCAAGGGAAGCAGACCATGTTTTCTACACTCTGGCAGGACCGGAAATTGCCGTTGCCACAACCAAGGCTTACAGTACCCAGCTGATCGCATGTTACTGTCTGGCAATTCAGTTTGCGCTGGTGCGGGGAGAACTTTCCGGGGAAGAGGTTGAAGGGCTGATTCAGGAAATGCAGACAATCCCGGAGAAGATCGAACGGATCTTAAATGACAAAGAACGAATCCAGTGGTTTGCCAGCAAGTTCTCCAATGTGCATGATGTGTTCTTCATCGGGCGGGGCATTGATTACGCCATCTGTCTGGAGGGCAGCCTGAAAATGAAGGAGATTAGTTATGTGCATTCGGAAGCCTATGCAGCCGGGGAATTAAAGCACGGAACCATCAGCCTCATCGAAGACGGAACTCTGGTGATCGGTGTTCTGACACAGCCTGAACTGTATGAAAAGACTGTCAGCAATCTGGTGGAGGTCAAGAGCCGTGGAGCGTATCTGATGGGTCTTACCACTTATGGACATTATGAAATTGAAGATACTGTGAACTTCACGACCTATATACCCAAAATTGATCCACGTTTTGCGACAAGCCTTGCAATTATTCCATTGCAGCTGATGGGATATTACCTGTCCGTGGCAAGAGGGCTTGATGTGGATAAGCCGAGAAACCTGGCAAAAAGTGTGACGGTTGAGTAAAGTACATTCTAAATATACGTCTGTTGTAGTGGCATTTCTCCATCGGGTCTGCTATAATACTCGGGAAACTGTATTGTCTCATATGGGAGGAGATTAAAATGGACAAAAGAATTATTCAGGTAGAAGAAAAAGTACCTGTAAAACTGTTGATTCCGCTGAGCATTCAGCATATGTTTGCAATGTTTGGAGCTACCGTACTGGTTCCATTCCTTTTTGGAATTAATCCGGCTATCGTTCTGTTTATGAATGGTGTGGGAACTTTATTATTTATTTTCATTACCAAGGGAAAGGCGCCGGCTTATCTGGGCTCCAGCTTTGCCTTTTTAGCACCGGCAGGTGTGGTCATTGCCAAGTATGGCTTTGAGTACGCCCAGGGCGGCTTTGTTGTCGTTGGTCTTTGTGGCTGTGTATTGGCATTTATCATTTACAAATTCGGTACAGACTGGATCGACGTGGTACTTCCACCGGCAGCTATGGGTCCGGTTGTAGCACTCATTGGTCTGGAGCTTGCAGGCTCTGCAGCATCTACTGCAGGTCTGGTAGGAGTAGACAAGGTAGAGATGAGCAGCATCATCGTATTTTTAGTGACTTTAGGTGTGGCTGTTTTTGGACAGGTACTGTTCCGTGGATTCTTATCAGTTATCCCGATTCTGGTAGCAATCATTTCCGGTTATGTAGCGGCTGGTTTCTGTGGTATTCTGGACTTTACAGAAGTTGCAAATGCTTCCTGGTTTGCGATTCCAAACTTCCAGATGGCAAAATTCAAAGCAGAAGCGATTTTGACGATCCTTCCGGTACTTCTGGTAATTACTTCCGAGCATATCGGACATCAGATCGTTACCAGCAAGATCGTAGGCAGAGATCTTATGAAGGATCCGGGACTTCATCGTTCTATTTTTGCTGATAACTTCTCTACAGCAATTTCCGGTATGATCGGTTCAGTGCCAACAACTACCTATGGAGAAAACATTGGTGTTATGGCAGTGACCGGTGTATACAGCGTACGCGTCATCGGAGGAGCAGCAGTGTTATCGATCCTCATTGCATTTTGCGGAAAACTCTCGGCACTGATCAGCACGATTCCCGGGCCGGTCATCGGAGGAATTTCTATCCTGCTTTATGGTATGATTGGAACTTCCGGACTTCGTATCCTTGTAGATAACAAAGTAGATTACAGCAACAACCGCAACCTGACACTAACTTCAGTTGTATTCGTTGTTGGTCTGTCAGGCATTGCGTTAACCTTTGGCAATGTCCAGCTTACCGGTATGGTCCTTGCATGTGTGGTAGGTATGGTATTAAGTCTTGTATTCTATTTACTGGACAAATTCCATCTCACCAATGATTAATTGAAGAATGATATAAACCGTCGGCATCGAAGGTGCCGGCGGTTTTTGGTTGCCTGAATACTCAGATGATGATATAATCAAAAGATATTAAAACAGAAGCAGGTCTTAGATCGAATATCGGTGGGGGATAATCGTGAACAGAAACAAAAAAAGAAGCAAAAATATGAAATTTACCGGAAAAATGGCGATTTATATGCAGTGGCCTCTGTGGCTGATCATTCTTCTGATGTTGGGAACCGTAGGGATGTTCTTTATTTCTGTCAAAGCAGGCGTTTTTATGCTGGTGCTCACAGCAGTGTATGGATTGATCGCATGGCTTTTGTGTGTGAGCGTCCAGAAGGATATCTTTGGTGAAATGGTCACCTTTGCTACCCAGTATGGGCAGATTCAAAAGAAGCTGCTAAAGAACTTCTGCATTCCTTATGCATTGCTGGATGAGAATGGCAGACTGATCTGGATGAATGAAGCATTTTTGGATGTTACAGGAAAAATGAAGGATTATCATAAATCCATTACAACGATTTTTCCGCAGATTACCAGGGAAAGCTTTATGGATGAGGATGAGAATACCATTCTGGAGTACCATGTGCATCTGGAAGAGAGAAGCTACCGTGCACAGCTTCAGAGACTTCCTTTCCATGATATGGAAAAGGGAAGGGAACTGGGAGAACTTGGGGAGTACACCCAGAGTCTGATGGCTCTTTTTCTGTTTGATGAGACGGAACTGAACCGTTATATCAGGGAAAATAAAGAGCAGCGGTTTGTTGCAGGACTCATTTACATTGATAATTATGAGGAGGCTTTAGAAAGCGTAGAAGAGGTGCGCCAGTCCCTTCTGGTAGCTCTCATTGAGCGTAAGATCAACAAATACATTGCAGGCTTTGGCGGTATTGTCCGCAGACTGGAAAAGGATAAATATTTTATTGCCATTCAGGAAAAGAATGTGCCAATGCTTCGGGAAGATAAATTCTCTATTTTAGAGGATGTACGAAACGTTAATATTGGAAATGATATGGCTGTTACCATCAGTATCAGTCTTGGCTTGTCCGGTAAAACTTATGCGGAAAATTATGAATATGCCCGTGTTGCCATGGAACTTGCACTGGCCCGCGGTGGAAATCAGGCGGTGACGAAGGAAGGGGATCAGATCACCTACTTTGGAGGCAGCAGTCAGCAGGTGGACAAGAGTACCCGTGTAAAGGCCCGTGTGAAGGCTCAGGCGCTTCGTGAATTTATCCAGAATAATGATAAAGTCATTGTTATGGGACATAAGCTTCCGGATGTGGATTCCTTTGGTGCTGCCATCGGTATTTACCGCGCTGCGAAGGAGCTTAATAAAAAAGCGTACATTGTAGTCAATGAGATCAGCACATCCTTGCGCCCTATTTACGAATCCTTTGTGAATAATCCGAATTATGAGGATGATATGTTCCTGACCAGTAGCCAGGCAGTGGAAATCGTGGACAGCCATACGGTTTTAGTAGTAGTGGATGTGAATAAACCAAGTATTACCGACTGTCCGGAAATTCTTCGTATGACCAAAGATGTGGTTGTTATCGATCACCATCGTCAGGGCAGTGAAAATATTACACAGGCAGTTTTATCTTATGTAGAACCTTATGCTTCCTCTTCCTGTGAGATGGTAGCGGAAATTTTACAGTACATTCGCGAGGGAATCAGGATTAAGAATGTGGAAGCTGACTGTATGTATGCAGGTATTATGGTGGATACGGATAATTTCCTGACAAAGACCGGCGTCAGAACTTTTGAAGCTGCTGCGTTTTTACGCCGCTGCGGTGCAGATGTGACGAGAGTGCGAAAGCTGTTTCGTGCCGAGTTAGATGATTACAAAGCGAAGACAGAGGTGGTTCGTGGAGCAGAGGTTTACAGAGGGTTTGCATTTGCCATCTATGATGGAGATGGAGTGGAAAGCCCGACGATTATCGGTGCCCAGGCAGCCAATGAACTTTTGAATATTTATGGAGTCCGTGCATCCATGGTGCTTACCAGCTACCGGGGCCAGACTTATATCAGCGCCCGTTCCATTGATGAGGTCAATGTACAGCTGATTATGGAAAAAATCGGTGGAGGCGGTCATGCCAATATGGCAGGAGCCCAGTTAAACTGTACACCGGAGGAAGCAAAGCGATTATTGAAGTCTACCATTGACGGTATGATAGAAGAAGGAGAATTGACATGAAAGTAATTTTATTAGAGGATGTAAAATCCGTAGGTAAAAAAGGCGACACAGTAAATGTTGCCGACGGATATGGAAGAAATGTGCTCATTGCCAAAAAACTTGGCGTGGAGGCAACTGCTCAGAATATTAACAACTTAAAGCTTAAAAAAGCTCATGAAGACAAACTGGCGAAAGAACAGTACGAAGCAGCAGTTGCTTTCGGAGAGGATTTAAAAACAAAACAGATCGTTGTGAGCATCAAAACAGGAGAAGGCGGTAAGATCTTCGGTTCAGTTTCTACCAAGGAAATTGCTGCAGCAGCGAAGGAACAGTTAGGACTTGAGCTGGATAAAAAGAAAATGCAGCTTGAGGCTCCGATCAAATGTCTTGGAACTACGATCGTCCCAATCAGACTGCACCCAAAGGTTACTTCTGAGTTAAAGGTAGTTGTCACAGAAGCGTAAAAAATTTTTTCATTTAGGAAGGTTTTATGGAAGAAGCACTTATCAAAAGGGTTATGCCCCATAGTATAGAAGCAGAGCAGTCGGTCATCGGTGCCATGCTGATGGATAAGGAAGCAATTATGGCTGCTTCGGAAATCATTTCCGGTGAGGATTTTTATCAAAAGCAGTATGGGATCCTTTTTAACAACATGGTAGAGCTCTTCAACGAAGGGAAAGCCGTAGATCTGATCACTCTGCAAAACCGTCTCCGGGAAAATGGTGTACCGGAGGAAGTCAGCAACATGGGCTTTGTAAGGGAACTCCTTTCCAGCACCATGACTTCTGCCAATGTAAAGTATTATGCCGAAATCGTATATGAGAAATCGGTATTAAGAAAACTGATCAAGACCAATGAGCAGATAGCCAATGACTGTTATGTTGGTGCGGACAAGCTGGAAAATATTCTGGAAGACACAGAAAAAAAGATCTTTGATATTGTCCAGAGAAGAAATACGGGAGAGTTTGTGCCGATCAACAAGATCGTTCAAAATTCCATTATGCGTGTGAGCGCAGCTTCGAAGCTAAAAGGCAATGTCACGGGAATCCCTACAGGGTTTATTGATCTGGACTATCGTACCTCAGGGATGCAAAAGTCCGACCTGGTACTGGTAGCAGCCCGTCCATCTATGGGAAAAACAGCCTTTGTCTTAAATATGGCACAGTATATGGCCTTTGAATGCAATAAAACCGTTGCAATCTTCAGTCTGGAAATGTCCAGTGAGCAGCTGGTAAACCGTCTTCTGGCCATGGAAGCCAGAGTGGATGCCCAGAAGCTTCGTAACGGAAGTTTGGAGGATAATGATTGGGAAAGTCTTCTGGAGAGTGCAGGAACTGTGGCAAGGTCCCACCTTATCATTGATGACCGGGCCTCCAGTCTGGCGGAGATCAGGTCCAAATGCAGAAAATTTAAGCTGGAGCACAATCTGGATATTGTGATCATTGACTACTTACAGCTGATGTCCTCCGGCAGCAGCCGTTCCAGTGATTCCAGACAGCAGGAAATTTCCGACATTTCCCGTGGCTTGAAGAGAATGGCAAGAGAGTTGGATGTACCGGTAGTTGCACTGTCGCAGCTTAGCCGTGCAGTAGAACAAAGACCGGATCACAGACCAATGCTTTCCGATCTTCGAGAATCCGGAGCCATTGAGCAAGATGCGGACGTGGTAATGTTCCTCTATCGTGATGAGTATTACAATAAAGAATCTGAATTAAAGGGGACGGCGGAAGTTATCATTGCAAAACAGCGTAACGGCCCCATTGGTACAGTTACCCTTGCATGGCTTCCTCAGTTTACCAAGTTTGCGAATATCAAAAAATAGCATAAATTGTAGCATTTACCCATCGATTTTTGTCGATGGGTTTTGTTTGTGAAATGGAATAATTTTTGCTATACTGACTATGACAATTTCATAAGCATTGGAGGGATATTATGGATCAGGTAAGATACATGATTAAAGATGCCGCCAAGCTGGTAGAGGTAGAAAGTCATGTTCTGCGTTATTGGGAAGAAGAGCTGGAACTGCCAATTGCCAGAAATGAAATGGGGCATCGGTATTATACGGAAGATGATATCCAGCTGCTAAAGCACATTAAAAAGCTAAAAGAACGGGGCTATCAGTTAAAGGCCATTAAGATGGACATTACTGATAAGACAGAAACTTCTGACAGAACCCAAACCCCGCCGAAAGAAGAGATCGTTCCCCAGGAACCGGCAAGGGAAAAGCAGGAGGTGCTTCACAGTAATGCGGAAAAAATGCAGCAGTTTCAGAGCATTTTAAGCAAAGCTTTGGGACAGGCCATCAGAGAAAACCAGGAATGTCTTGGAAAAGATATTGGCGGACGGGTAGCTGAACAGGTGACAAAGGAAATGAACTATCAGTTCAGGGTTCAGGAGGAACAGCAGGAAGCCTATTTTAGAAAGCTTGACGAGAGGATACAAAATGTCAAGAAGAAAAACGCAAAGATGAAAAAAGAAAAACCGGTGAAAAAGCGTCGGACACTTTTTAAAAGAAAAGAAAAACCTGCCAGGCAGGTGGCGGAGCCTACATAGCCGTAAGTTTCGAAAAAGAAAAAGAAGCAGGTATCGCAGCCTGCTTCTTTTTAAAATTAAGCTTCTTCTGTATCCATAGCTCCAAGGAATTCATTTAAACGAGCTACCAGTGTATCCGGATCCATACCGTGTACAAGTGCAGCTTCTTCTAATGTTTCCATCTGGGAAGATGGACATCCTACACAATGCATTCCTTCTCTCATGAGAATATAAATTAAATTTTCATCCAGCTTAATTAAATCGCCGATGACCATTGATTTATCAACTTTTACCATGGAAGTGCCTCCTTCAAAAAATTCTTATTCGATTATACATCGTCCATTTACAATTTGCAAGGGATATGATTGAGCGGCTGGTGTTTCCAGGGATTAGTCAAGGAGGATGGAGCCTGCGAAGTGATGGAATCGCAGTTCTTCAGGAGTAACTTAAAATTAATAAAAGTTATGCTAGACTAACTTAAGGGGTGTGTATTACAATGTCACTGAAACGAAAAAGGAGCCACCTGGTGGCTTGCAAAAATACAAGGAGGACGATACCATGGCATATGTAATTACTGACGATTGTGTAATGTGCGGATCTTGTGCAGATGTTTGCCCAGTAGAAGCTATTTCTGAAGGTGATGGCAAATACGTTATCGACGCTGATGTTTGTGCAGAATGCGGATCTTGTGCAGCTGAATGTCCACAGGAAGCTATCGTAGAAGCTTAATAGAGACTACATAAAAGAACTCATCCGTGGATGAGTTCTTTTTCTTATGCAATATTTATGCATTTGCAAGCTTTTGCAATGCATCTTTTCTGATTACCGGATCATAATGTTCTGCCATATAGGCTTCTACAGATTTTGTATAAGGTTCATTGCTTCCGTATTCTGTAAGAATGTTGCAGACTTTGTTAAAGTCCTCCGGAGAATGGGAAGATTTACTTAACACCAGGTAGTAAAGATTTTCGGCACTGTTTTTATACAGTCGGTTTTCACCCTGGTAAAAATCCTTTAAAACATGAGCTGCATGTACGATGATCTCCAGATCATCAAAGCAGTAGAGCCTTGTCAGCTGAATTTCCCTGTCAGCCCCCTGTTTTGCTTCTTCTGCCTTGTCTTCAGGAATATTCTTAAGATGCTGTTCCAACATTTTTTTGAAAATATCCAGAACCTCATCTGCTCCCTCAGCAGCTAATTTCCTGCGCTGTTCGCTGCCGCTGTCTAGGGAATCGGCACCGGAAGGCGAAAATTTGGAAAAGCGTGTATCTAATTCTTCGGGGTCTGATACTTTTGTGATGATCAGCACGATGCTTTCATTAGGCATTGGAATCGCTTCGATCATCAACGGAATGTCATTAGCCTCAAAGCCGAATTCTGCGTTTGCCTGCAACATCATATCTCTGAACAGTGATTTTGCCTTTTCAGAACCATAGGCAAGCTCACTTAATTTAATCTGGCGGTCTGACAAATCATCCTTTGTCAATGTACATCTGATCTGGTTGTCGTTTAACTTTTCGAGCTTCATAACATCACATCCATTCTAAATATAAATGCTTCATATTAAACGTTATTTTAAAAAATTCAATATTACTGGAGCATAGTGTACAGTAATAAAATTACACTATAGTATAAACAAAATTGGGGAGGATGTAAAGTTGTATCATCTGGAAATATCCCAAATTTAAGAAAAAATTTATAAATCACCCGGTTGAAAAATCCGGCAAATTTCCCTATAATAACCAGTGAAAGAGCAGATGTTTTTTCTTCTTTGTGTAAGCTGCTCCTATTCTTACAATTCCCGCCGTTCGGCGAATAAATTCCGGATTGTTAGTATATTTTATTGAATAGCAAAAATTAGAAGCTCTTTCATCTCCGTCCGTTTTTATATATCACATCGTTTATGCTTTGCGGTACGGACAAAAGGCACAGGCAGAATGAAATGAATCTGCAGATATGAACCCCTCTATGTCAGAATTACTTTCATTTTGCCTGCATGACCTGAGAAATAGAAGATATCGCAAACGGTGCCGAAAAAAGTCGATGACGAACAGGAAAAATGTGCTATAATGAACGTATCTAGATTATACGGAGGAATCAAATGGCAACAAAGAAAAGAAAACGCAGAAAAAGACGAAGCCGCATCAATCCGGCAGCAGTGGGGATTTTGGGAATCCTTCTGGTACTATGTGTTGGAGCATCGGTGCTTTTCATAAAGAAATATGCTCCATCCAAGGAGCGTATGAATGCTGACGTGTATTATGGAATCGAAAAAGAGGACGAGCTTGCGGTGATTATTCAGAATACACTCATTGAAGAAAAAGGAATTGTGCTGGAGGGAAGACCCTATGTCAGCACCCAGGTGGTAAAGGAATATTTAAACAGCCGCTTTTACTGGGACAGTGCAGAAAATTTATACATTTATACCACACCGGAGGAAATGATCACGGCAGCAGTGGGAGAAAGCCAGTATACGGTGGATAAAAAATCGGTTGCCTCAGGCTATCAGATCGTGAAGGTGGAGGAAGGTGTCGCTTATGTGGCACTGGAATTTGTAAAAGAACATACTGCTATGGATTATAACTATCTGGAAGAGCCTAACCGTGTACAGATTACCTGTGAATACGGAGAAGTACCTGTGGTAGAGGCAAAGAAGAATGCAGAGGTTCGCTACCGTGCAGGTGTGAAGAGCCCGATTCTTACAGACGTTAAGAAGGGTGATATGCTCTATGTATTAGAGGAACCGGAAGAGATCGATAAGTGGACAAGGGTGCGCACCCAGGATGGTTACATTGGCTACATCAGAGACAGTAAGCTTAAGAATGAAACAACCACCATGCTGTCCACCGATTTTGTGGAACCGGAATATTCAGATCTGGTGAGAGATGAAGTGATCAATCTGGCATGGCATCAGGTGACAAATAAGGAAGCAAACAGAGGTATCTACGAAAAGCTTGCACAGGCCAAGGGTGTCAATGTGATTTCCCCTACCTGGTTTTTTGTAAGAGACAACAATGGCAATATTCAATCCCTGGCAACCTCGGATTATGTAAGCTATTGCCACCAAAACGGTGTGGAAGTATGGGGACTGGTAGAGAATATCACTTATCGGGAAGAAATTGATATTACTTCCATCTTAAGTAAAACATCATCTCGTCAGAATCTGGTGACTCAGCTGATCGCCCAGGCGATCCAGTACGATCTGGATGGTATCAATGTGGATTTTGAGGCACTTCCGGGTGGAGCAGGAGACGGATTTATCGAGTTTATCAGAGAACTTTCTATTTTATGCCGCAGAAATAATATCATTTTGTCGATAGACAATTATGTGCCCATGGCTTATAACCAAAATTATCATCGGAAAGAGCAGGGCATTGTAGCAGATTATATTATCATCATGGGTTATGATGAACATTATGCAGGCAGTGAGGAGGCCGGTTCTGTAGCTTCCATCGGATACGTAAGAAACGGTATCGAAAGGACGTTGGATGAAGTTCCGGCAAGGAAAGTGATCAATGCAGTACCGTTCTATACAAGACTCTGGAAAACAGATTCCGAAGGAAAGATTACAAGCTCAGCCATCGGCATGGCAAGTGCAGAGAAAACATTGAATAATAATGGGGTCACACCGGAATGGTTCGAGGAATGCGGTCAGTATTACGGTGAATTTACCAATTCCGAAGGTTTCTATCAGGTATGGTTAGAGGAGGAACGTTCCATCGAGGAAAAAGCCAAGCTGATGAAAGAGTATCAGCTGGCAGGAATCGCCGCATGGCGTCTTGGTTATGAAAGGAACGAAATCTGGGATATCATTCTTAAGTATGTAAATTAACTCGCACGCTATTTAAATATTGAAGAACTCCCAAGTGGATGGCCCATGCCAGCTTATGCTGGTATGCGTCATCCACTAATTTTTTACTTTCTTCCCAATTGGAGAGAAAACCGCATTCCACGATGACAATGGGAGCAGTTGCATTTTTCAGAAGATAATAGCTGCTGTCAGCTTTTTCCTTTCGGTGATTAGAAGGGTCTACGGAAGTAATGAGGAGCTCCTGCAAGAGAACCGCCAGGTCTCTTCCGGCTGCTGAACCGGTATAGTAAAAGACCTGAGCCCCGTCGACGGCTTCATCCGGATAGCTGTTCTGGTGAATACTGATGATGCAGTCAGGTTTTTGTTCATTCATTAAAGATACCCGGGAATTCATATCCTGACGTTTTTTATTGGAGGTATCCGCAGTATCAAGGCTTTCGTCAAGATCTCTGGTCATGATGACATTCACATCTGCCTGGATCAGAAGCTGTTCCAGTTTTTTGGCAATAGATAAATTCACATCCTTTTCGAGAGTTCCATCCACGCCTACCTTTCCGGAATCAAACCCACCATGTCCGGCGTCGATGACTACCGTGTAGGTCTTTTGGGAAGTTACGGATTCACTCATGACAGTTTTTAACCGGGAATCAATAAGAACGATAGATAGAGCAAGAAGAAGCATGACGATAAGCAGGGACAGATATTCGCGGATTTCTTTCATAAAAAACTCCAGAACCAAAGGGTTAGTAAAATTTTATGAGGTTATTGGGAAAATATCCATGCAAAACTTGCGAAATTCTTGTGTGAGAAGAGTCAAAGTGTTATACTATAGCAGATAACAGGCTGTTGAGGTGAACTATGCAGACAATCATAAAAAAAGTAGACGAAAACTGCATTGATGAATCGATCATGGAGGAAGCCGGTGCCCTTTTAAAAAGCGGTGCATTGGTTGCGTTTCCTACAGAGACTGTTTATGGTCTGGGTGCCAATGCTCTGGATGAGGAGGCTGCGGCAAGGATCTATGCGGCAAAGGGCAGACCGTCAGACAATCCTTTGATCGTGCACATTGCAGATATGGATCGTCTTTTTGATATTACGGAAGATGTTCCAAAAGCGGCGGTGATGCTGGCAGAGAAATTCTGGCCAGGACCGTTAACCATGGTTTTAAAAAAGAATGACAGAGTTCCTTATGGAACGACGGGAGGACTTGATACGGTGGCAGTGCGAATGCCATCCCATAAAGTCGCTTTAGAGATGATTCGCCACGGAGGCGGATACATTGCAGCCCCCAGCGCCAATACTTCAGGAAGACCAAGTCCTACCCTGGCAAGCCATGTGGCAGATGATATGGATGGAATCATTCCCATGATTTTGGATGGAGGAGCTGTTGGAATCGGAATTGAATCCACCATTGTTGATCTGACCGAAGAAGTTCCCACGATTTTAAGACCCGGATTTATTACCCGGGAAATGCTTCAGGAGGTCGTAGGTGAGGTACATATGGACCAGGGGCTGATGGCAGATGCAAAAACACCGCCCAAAGCACCGGGGATGAAGTATCGTCACTATGCACCAAAGGCAGAACTGATCATTGTAGAGGGAGAACAAAGGGCGGTTATCCAGCAAATCAATAAGCTTTCCAAAGAGAATGAAGCGAAAGGAATCAAAACCGGAGTAATCGGTACGGAGGAAACTGCTTCTGAGTACTATGCAGATCTGGTAAAGAGTATTGGAAGCAGGAATGATGAGCTTTCCATCAGCAGTCATTTGTACCGGATCTTAAGGGAATTTGACGAGAGCAATGTAGATGTGATCTACTCTGAAAGCTTTGAAGAAGGTGCTTTAGGCAGTGCCATTATGAACCGTATGTTAAAAGCTGCGGGGCATAAGATCATAAAAATGTAACTGCTCAGAGCCAGGTAATTTAGAGGTTGGCTCCGAACAGTTAGATCAATATAAAAAAGGAGAAAAGAACATGATAGCTTTAGGATGTGACCATGGCGGTTATGAATTAATGCAGGAGGTAAAAGCCCACCTGACAAAAAGAGGTTTTGAATATAAGGATTTTGGATGCTACAGTACAGAAGCAGTAGATTATCCGGAATTTGGACGTGCAGCGGCGCAAGCAGTTGCATCCGGAGAATGCGAAACAGGTATCGTTATCTGTGGCACAGGTATCGGTATTTCGATCGCAGCGAACAAGGTACCTGGAATCCGTTGTGCACTTTGCACAGACTGTTTTATGGCACAGGCTACCAAAGAACATAACAATGCAAATATGCTTGCATTTGGTGCAAGAGTTGTAGGACCGGGACTTGCCTTAAAAATCGTTGATACATTTTTAGACACTCCGTTTTCCAACGACGAACGACACATCAGAAGAATTGCAAAGATTGAAGGAGAAGTGTAATGGGTAAGGTTATATACATGGATCATCCATTGATTCAACACAAGATTGGAATTTTAAGAAGAAAAGAAACAGGTACCAGAGATTTTCGTACATTGATCAGCGAAATTGCCATGTTAATGTGCTATGAAGCTACCAGAGACCTGGAGCTTACTGATGTGGAAATTGAAACTCCGATCTGTAAGACAACAGCAAAAGAGCTTGGCGGAAAGAAACTGGCAGTGATTCCGATTCTTCGTGCCGGACTTGGCATGGTGGAAGGTATGCTGACCATGGTTCCTGCGGCAAAGGTAGGACATATCGGTCTTTACAGAAATGAAGAGACATTGGAGCCGGTAGAATATTACTGCAAGCTTCCGGCAGACTGCAGTGAGAGGGATACCTTCGTGGTAGATCCAATGCTGGCCACCGGTGGTTCCGCAGTGGCAGCAATTCAGATGCTGAAAGATAAAGGGGTGAAAAAGATCCGCTTTATGTGCACCATTGCTGCTCCGGAAGGAATCAAGGTTTTATCAGAGGCACATCCGGATGTAGATATCTATGTTGGTGCACTGGACGAGCATTTGAATGAACACGGTTATATCGTTCCGGGACTTGGGGATGCGGGCGATCGTATTTTTGGAACAAAGTAAGAGGTTCCTATGGGAGAGAAGCGTACAGACTATATTTCCTGGGATGAATATTTTATGGGGGTTGCCAAGCTGGCAGGAATGAGATCGAAAGATCCCAATACGCAGGTGGGGGCCTGTATCGTCAGCAGGGATAACAAGATTTTGTCTATGGGGTATAATGGATTTCCTGTGGGATGTTCTGATGACGAATTTCCCTGGGCAAGAGTCGGCGACCCGGTGGATACCAAATATGCCTATGTAACACATGCAGAGTTAAATGCCATCTTAAATTACCGGGGCAATTTAGAAGGGGCAAAGCTTTATGTATCTTTGTTCCCGTGCAATGAGTGTGCAAAAGCGATTATTCAGGCAGGAATCAAAACGGTAATTTACGGTGATAACAAATACGATGGGACTCCATCGGTGATTGCTTCCAGAAGAATGTTTCAGGCAGCAGGTGTAGAATGCCATGCCTACCATTATTCCGGAAGGGAAATTGTACTGGATGTATAAAGAATGAGGCAGCGCTTGGATCGTTGCCTCAGTTGTTTTTATAATGGAGTGTGAATGCAATGGAACTTGGAATGATACAGCTTCTTAGAATGAAGCAGGGAGTGGAGAGGATCCTCCATGTTCCTGGAAATTATAAAGGCGGAATTCTGGAAATGGCACTGGTCATTGACTGTGGACTGCCAGCAGAAGAAGCAAAGGAACAGGTGCAGGGAATTGTCAAGGCTTTGAAGTCTCACAGTGAGACGTTTCGCAATGTCCGCCTTAATGTAATCTGGTGGAAGTCTGACAGGGAGATTGCTACAGAGGTACTTCCTATGGCTGCCATGCAGCTTGGAACACCTTTTGACGGATATGAACAGAAACAGGAGGATAAATGTATTGATAAGCTGCTGGAAAATTTAAAGCTCTTTCAGGCACGGTCAAAGCTGATCCTGCTTCTGAGTAAGGGGAATTTTTCTGTACAGGATCAGGAAAAATGCATGGAAAGCTTAAAGCCGTTCTTAGGAAGAAAAATGCTGCTTTTACTGGATGAGGTTTCAGCACAGATAGAAAGCCTGTCTTTAAAGGCAAGAATGATCATCCAGGAGGTATAGAGAATGGAACAGATCGAATTAAGAGAAGAAGATTATATATGTGCCAACTGCAAATACTATGGTTGCGACAGAAGTAAAAACTGTGAAACCATTTGCGACAAATTTACGATCTCGGAATTTGTGTTGGAAGATATGGAAGATGTTTGTGACTGTTCATAAGCCGTTATCCGGAAGGTACTGAACAGATACAGGAAAGGTAATAGAATACAAAAATCAGGATATATGAAAAAATTATGGATCTATTTAAAGGATTATAAAAAAGAGACGGTTCTGGCACCGCTTTTTAAGCTTCTGGAGGCTTCCTTTGAGCTGATGATTCCCCTGGTGGTAGCAGCCATCGTAGACAAAGGTATCGGTGGGGAGAACCTGGGGTATGTGTACCGCATGGGTGGTATCATGGTGCTTTTGGGTGTTGTAGGGCTTATTGCAGCAGTATCTGCCCAGTATTTTGCGGCGAAGGCAGCAGTGGGATTTGCTACGGGACTTCGCTCCGCTTTATTTAAGCATATCCAGAGTCTGTCTTATACAGAAATTGATACGGTGGGAACATCAACGCTGATCACAAGACTGACCAGTGATGTCAATCAGGTACAGTCAGGAGTGAATATGACACTTCGTCTGCTCCTTCGTTCCCCCTTTATTGTATTTGGAGCTATGATCATGGCATTTACGGTAGATGTAAGATCTGCCCTGATCTTCGTGTGTGTGATTCCCCTTTTAAGTCTTGTGGTATTTGGGATCATGTACATTACCATGCCAATGTACCGTCAGGTGCAGAAATTTCTTGACGGTGTTTTGGCACTTACAAGAGAAAACCTGACCGGTATCCGTGTGATCCGTGCCTTTCATAAGGAAAAGGATGAGGTAGAAAAATTTAAAAAGGGAAATGAAGACCTGACAGGGATGCAGCTTCTTGTAGGAAAGATTTCCGCACTCATGAATCCGGTGACTTATGTGATCATCAATCTGGGCCTGGTAGTTCTTCTTTATACCGGTGCATTGAAGGTGGATATGGGTGATCTTACCCAGGGACAGGTTATTGCACTGGTAAACTATATTTCCCAGATCCTTGTGGAACTTATTAAGCTTGCCAATCTCATTGTTCTTCTGACCAAGGCACTTTCCTGCGCAAACCGTATCAGCAGTATCTTTGATGTTCAAAGCAGTATGCAGGAAGGTTCTATTGATGAAATTACTACTTTAGATGAACAGCCTGTTTTGGAGTTCGAGCATGTGGGACTTCATTATACGGGTGCAGCTGAGGAGTCCTTAACCGATATTACATTTACGGTAGAACAGGGAGAAACAGTGGGTATCATTGGTGGCACCGGTTCCGGAAAGACTTCACTGGTGAACCTGATTCCGAGGTTTTATAATGCAACTGCCGGTGTTGTAAAATATTTGGGAAAACCTATAGAATATTATTCATCTAAACGGCTTAGAAGAGAAATCAGGGTAGTTCCACAGAAGGCAGTGCTTTTTAAAGGTACAATTAAGAGTAATCTTTTGTGGGGCAATGAAAATGCTACCCATGAGGAAATGGAACGTGCATTGGAAGCATCCCAGTCCATGGAATTTGTGCAAAAATTGGATGGCTATCTGGATGCACCGGTAGCCCAGGGAGGAAAAAATTTCTCCGGCGGACAAAGGCAGAGACTCACCATTGCCAGAGGCCTGATGGGAGGTCCAAAGATCCTGATTTTGGATGACAGTACCTCGGCCCTTGATTATGCCACAGATGCAAAGCTTCGCCAGGCACTTCGGGAGAGGATGAAGGAAACAACGACCTTTATTGTGTCTCAGAGAACCTCCAGTATTCAGTCAGCAGATAAGATCATTGTTCTGGAGGATGGCCATATGGCAGGGATAGGAACCCATGAGGAACTTTTAGAAACCTGCAGCGTATATCAGGAAATATATGCATCCCAGTATCAGAAACCGGAGAAGGAGGAGAACCATGAATAAGAAATCCACCTTAAAGAAGGTTTTGAAGCGAATTAAAAAATATCGCATTTTAGTGTTTTTATCCCTTGCCATGGCGGTGGCAACGGTAGCATTTACCTTATATCTTCCAATCCTTACCGGAAATGCCATTGACTGTATGCTTGATCAGGGACTTGTGAATGTGACAGGGCTTTTAAAAACATTGAAGATCATGGTAGCAGTCATTGCGGGAACAGCCGTGTTCCAGTGGCTTATGAATATCATCAACAATCACATTACCTACCATGTGGTGCAGGATATTCGCAGGGAGGCTTTTGAAAAGCTGGAAAGACTTCCGCTTAAATATGTGGACAGCCACTCCTATGGTGACATTGTAAGCCGAATGATCGCAGATGTAGACCAGTTTGCAGAAGGTCTTTTGATGGGTTTTACCCAGCTGTTCACCGGACTTTTGACCATTGTAGGCACCTTATTCTTTATGTTTGATATCAATGTAAAGATCGCACTGGTGGTAGTTGTGTTAACACCGTTGTCTTTGCTTGTGGCAGCTTTTATTGCAAAAAGAACCTATACCATGTTCAAAAAGCAGTCAGAAACCAGAGGGGAACAGACCTCGCTGATCGAGGAAATGGTTGGTAATCTGAAAATAGTTAAAGCTTTTGGCCATGAGAAGATCAATGAGGAAGATTTTGACGAGATTAATGGACGACTTCAGAAATATTCTCTGGATGCCATTTTTTATTCTTCCCTGGTGAATCCATGTACCAGATTTATCAACAGTATGATCTATGCAGGTGTGGGAATCACCGGTGCAATCGCAGCACTGAACGGAAGACTTTCCGTCGGCGGACTCACCTGTTTTTTAAGCTACGCAAACCAGTATACGAAACCATTTAATGAAATTTCAGGAGTTGTTACAGAGCTTCAGAATGCTCTTGCCTGTGCAGCCAGAGTGTTTGAACTCATTGAAGAAGATCCGGAAGCAGCGGACAGCGAGTATGCAGTGCAGTTAGAGGATGTGCAGGGAAGCGTAGAGCTTTCCCATGTATATTTTTCCTACAGGGCAGACCAGAAGCTGATCGAAGATTTTAATCTGAAGGTCACACCGGGACAGAGAATAGCCATCGTAGGACCTACCGGCTGCGGAAAGACCACCCTGATCAATCTTTTGATGAGATTTTATGATGTGAATGAGGGGAAGATTGCTGTAGACGGAAACAATATTCAGGATATTACCAGAGGCTCCCTGCGGACCAACTATGGTATGGTATTACAGGATACCTGGATTCGAAACGGCACCGTGAAGGAAAACATTGTCATCGGAAAGCCGGGGGCTTCCATGGAGGAAGTGATCGCTGCGGCAAAAGCATCCCATGCCCATGATTTTATCAAGCGTCTGCCGAAAGGCTATGACACGGTGCTTGGAGAGGACGGGGGAAATCTTTCCCAGGGACAGAAACAGCTTCTTTGCATTACGAGAGTCATGCTCTGCCTGCCGCCAATGCTGATTCTGGATGAGGCCACCTCATCCATTGATACCCGTACGGAAATTAAGAT
>CALZFY010000032.1:0-25028 GCA_945786935.1 uncultured Lachnoclostridium sp. | reverse complement strand
GCCACCCCATGGCGGCAGGAATGTCTTTGCCAAAGGAAAATTTACAGAAGCTTCGTAAAGAGCTGAATGCAAACTGTACCTTAACAGACGAGGATATGATCGAGCATTTAAGCATTGATATTGCCATGCCAATCCAGTATATCAGTGAAGAATTTATTCAGGAACTGAAGGTTTTGGAACCTTTTGGAAATGGAAACGGAAAGCCCCTGTTTGCAGAACGGGATTTTCATGTACTTAGAAGCCAGATTCTTGGCAAGAATAAAAATACGGTAAAGCTTTATGGCGTCAATTCAGCAGGCTGCCAGATGGAAGGACTGTATTTTGGGGATCCCACAGCACTTATGGAACTTCTGGAGAAAAAGGATACGATCTCTGTCACCTATTATCCGGCGGTCAATGAATTTCGTGGGAAGAAAACCCTGCAGATCATGATACAGGATTTTCAATAATGTTGCAGTAAAAACCAAGAGATGCTATAATATTCAGTAAAATTTTAGCAGGCTGAATCCACTGACAAAGAAATACGGCATGGTTTTGCCGATGATTGTACAGTGATACAGATAAGGAGAGACACAAGATGAAAAAGGTAGAAGATTATGTAGTAAGCATTCCGGACTTCCCGGAACCGGGTATTATTTTCAGAGATGTAACAAGTGTAATTCAGGATGCAGAAGGCCTGCAGTTAGCTATTGATGAACTGCAGAAGCTTTTAGATGGGGTGGAATTTGATGTGATTGCAGGTGCGGAGTCCAGAGGATTTATCTTTGGAATGCCTATTGCGTATAATCTGAAGAAGCCATTTGTCCTTGTACGTAAAAAAGGAAAGCTGCCAAGAGAAACCGTAGAAATGTCTTATGATCTGGAATACGGCAGTGCTACCATTGAGATGCATAAAGATTCCATCAAACCGGGGCAGAAGGTAGTACTGGTGGATGACCTGATTGCGACAGGAGGTACCATCGAGGCGGCAGCCAAGCTGGTAGAAAGCCTTGGCGGAGAAGTGGTAAAGATTATTTTCCTCATGGAGCTTGCCGGATTAGAGGGCAGAAAACGTCTGGAAAAATATGATGTGGCAAGTGTTGTATGCTACGAGGGAAAATAGAATTTCCAACTTAGGTGAATCGTAGATGGAATTGTGAAAGACACTGAGGGAGTACTTTATGGAGAAAGCTAAAACTGTGATAAATCATGATGAAGAAGTAAAAAAGGATGATGCCAGTGTTCGTTCCATGGCTGATTTTACCAGCCCGGAGGTATTGTATAACGAACTGATCACATCTGTGAATAAGTATCATCCGTCAACGGATATTTCCATGATTGAGAAGGCATATACCATTGCGAAAAATGCCCATGAAGGACAGGTTCGTAAATCCGGAGAGCCTTACATCATTCATCCGCTGTGTGTTGCCATTATTCTGGCAGATCTGGAGCTTGATAAAGAAACCATTGTTGCGGGAATCCTTCATGATGTGGTGGAAGATACGGTCATGACCAATGAGGAGATCCGAAAGGAGTTTGGCTCTGAAGTAGAGCTTCTGGTAGATGGTGTGACGAAATTAGGACAGCTGTCCTATTCCCATGACAAGGTGGATGAGCAGGCAGAGAACCTTAGAAAGATGTTCCTTGCCATGGCAAAGGATATCCGTGTGATCTTAATCAAGCTTGCCGACCGGCTTCATAATATGCGTACTCTGCAGTATATGAGACCGGAAAAACAGAAGGAAAAAGCCCGTGAGACAATGGATATCTATGCTCCGCTGGCGCAGCGTCTTGGTATTTCCAAGGTCAAGATCGAGCTGGATGACCTTTCTTTAAAATATTTACAGCCGGATGTATATTATTCTCTGGTGGAGCAGATTTCCGATAAAAAGAGTACCAGAGAGCAGTATATTCAGAATATTGTGGCGGAAGTAAAGGCACACATTGATCATGCAGGTATTCAGGCAAGGGTAGACGGACGTGTGAAGCATTTCTTCAGTATCTATAAAAAGATGGTAAATCAGGATAAGACACTGGATCAGATCTATGACCTGTTTGCAGTTCGTATTCTGGTGGAAAATGTGCAGGATTGCTATGCGGCACTGGGAGTGATTCATGAAATGTATAAGCCGATTCCGGGACGTTTTAAGGATTACATTGCCATGCCAAAGCCAAATATGTATCAGTCTTTGCATACCACACTGATCGGACCAAATGGAACTCCTTTCGAGATCCAGATCCGTACCTATGAAATGCACAAGACTGCGGAATATGGTATTGCGGCACATTGGAAATATAAAGAAAGCGGCGGAAGCCGTGAAAAAAATATAGAAAACAGTGCGGAGGCAAAGCTTACCTGGCTTCGTCAGATTTTGGAGTGGCAGAAGGATGAATCAGATAATAAGGAATTTATGAGTCTTTTAAAGAGTGACCTTGATCTGTTTTCCGAAAGCGTTTACTGCTTTACGCCATCCGGTGATGTTAAGAACCTGCCCAATGGCTCTACACCAATTGACTTTGCTTACAGCATTCACAGTGCTGTAGGTAACAAGATGATCGGTGCAAGGGTCAATGGCAAGCTGGTCCCCATTGACTATCGCATCCAGAACGGAGACCGCATTGAGGTGCTTACTTCCCAAAACTCCAAGGGACCAAGCCGTGACTGGTTATCTTTGGTAAAGTCTACTCAGGCAAAAAACAAGATCAATCAGTGGTTTAAGTCTGAGTTTAAGGAAGGCAATATTCTCAAGGGAAAGGATATGATTTCCCAGTATTGCAAGATGAAGAGCATTCCTATGACCGAGATCATGAAATCCGAATACCAGGAGAAGGTCATGAGAAAATATGGATTCCGTGACTGGGAATCCGTACTGGCAGCTATCGGACATGGGGGCTTAAAGGAAGGCCAGGTGGTGAACCGCCTTCTGGAAGAATATGATAAAGTAAATAAGAAGAATATTACAGATGATAAAGTATTGGAAAATATCATTGATGGCAAAGACCAGAAGATGAAGCTGACCAAATCCAAGGGCGGCATTGTGGTCAAAGGCGTTGATGATGTGGCAGTACGTTTTTCACGCTGCTGTAACCCGGTGCCGGGAGATGAGATCGTGGGCTTTGTTACCAGAGGCCGTGGTATTTCCATTCACAGAACTGACTGTGTCAATGTGGTGAATATGAGTGAAACGGAAAGAATGCGTATGATCGAAGCCGAATGGCAGGGATTTGGTGCAGGAACCGGAGAAAAATATGTGACGGAGATTACTCTTTATGCCAACAACCGTACGGGACTTCTGGTGGATCTGTCCAAGACCTTTACAGAGCGCGGCATTGACCTGACAAGTATCAATTCCAGAGTAAGCAAACAGGGAACAGCTACCATTTCTCTCAGCTTTGAGATCTCCGGGACAGAGGAATTAAACCGTATCATTGAAAAACTCAGACAGATCGACAGCATCATCGATATTGAACGTGCAGCCACGTAGAGTTCTATACACAGAAGGAGACAGAAAATGGTTCGTGTGGACACAAAGGTCGTAGGGCCTGTTTCTACCAATTGTTATTTTTTAATAAATGAAGATTTAAAAGAAGCCGTGATCGTAGATCCGGGGGATGAAGCACAGAAGCTTGCAGATCATATCAGCCGCTATGGTTTTAAGCCGGTGGCGATCTTACTGACCCACGGACACTTTGACCATATCATGGCAGCAGAAGCACTTAAGGAAGTTTATGATGTGCCCGTATATGCCTGTGCAAAGGAAAAGGAGCTTTTAAACAATTCCGGAAAAAATCTCTCCAAAGGTTTTGTAGGCATGGATTTTACCATGGACGCAGATGTCTACTGCAAAGAGGGAGACGAATTTTATCTGGCAGGTGTGACCGTGAAGGTATTGGAAACTCCGGGGCATACCAAAGGAGGCTGCTGTTATTATATCGCATCGGAAAACCTTGTATTTTGCGGTGATACCCTGTTTTATGAGAGTGTGGGAAGAACAGATTTTGAAGATGGCTCTTATCCGGATATCTGCAAAAGCATCAAAGAGAAGCTGTTTGTACTCCCGGATGAAACGATCTGTTATCCGGGACATGGTGTAACCACTACCATCGGCAGGGAAAAGGAGCGCAATCCTTATGTCAGATAATCAGATCATAGAAGTTAAGGTCAATATTCCAAGCTATGAATATGACATTCACTCGCTGGTAAAGGCTTTTTATCCAAAAGCTGAGGTTAACGTTCAGGTAAAGGATGCCTTCGAGACAGAATGCAAACTTCAGCTGGATGTACATTTTAAGGAAGGCTCCGTCAATGTAACGACCTTTGAAGACAGGCAGTCCATGTATGTGGGATTTTGTGATTTGCCGGACACCCTGACGAGAAAAGAAGTGAAGGACCGCTTTAAGCGGCTGATTTACAATGCATTATCTGAGTATAGTGGAAGGACACTTCCCTGGGGAACCTTAACCGGAATCCGTCCTACCAAGATTCCCATGGGAATGCTGGAAGAAGGAGCTACAGAGGAAGAAATCCATCAGTATATGAAGGATACTTATTACTGCAGCGATGAAAAGATATCTTTAAGTATTGAGATCGCCAAATGGGAGAGGGAACTCTTATCCGGAATTGATTATAAGGACGGCTACAGTCTCTATGTAGGGATTCCGTTTTGCCCAAGTACCTGTCTTTACTGCTCTTTTACCTCCTATCCCTTGGGAAAATGGGAAAGAAAAGTAGATGATTATCTGGATGCTCTTTGCAAAGAGCTGGATTATATTGCAGAAGAATTTAAAGACAAGGTTTTAAATACTGTATATATCGGGGGAGGTACTCCAACCACCTTAAATGGACCGCAGTTGGACAGGCTATTGACAAAAATTGAGGAAAAGTTTGATTTTACTCATGTTCAGGAGTTTACGGTGGAAGCGGGAAGACCGGACAGTGTTACAAGGGAAAAGTTAGAGGCCATCAAAAAACACCGGGTGGATAGAATCTCTGTCAATCCCCAGACCATGAAGGATGAGACCTTAAAGATCATCGGAAGGCACCACAGCGTACAGCAGACGAAGGATGCCTTTGCACTGGCCCGTGAAGTTGGCTTTGATAACATTAACATGGATCTGATCATCGGGCTTCCGGGGGAGACAAAGGAAGATGTGGCTCATACATTAGAAGAGTTGAAGAAACTGGCACCGGACAGTATTACGGTACATTCCCTGGCAATTAAACGTGCAGCCCGTTTGAATCTTTTTAAAGACACCTATGAAGAGATGGGTCTGGAAAACTCGGCAGAGATTATGGATCTTACTTATGAGTCCTGCAGGAATCAGGGACTTTTGCCCTATTATCTGTACCGTCAGAAAAATATGGCAGGAAATTTTGAAAATGTGGGCTACGCAAAGCCTGACAAGGCAGGCATTTATAATATCCTGATCATGGAGGAAAAACAGACCATCATCGCAGCGGGTGCCGGAGCCTCCACAAAGATGGTTTATCCGGACGGAAGAATCGAGCGTATTGAAAATGTTAAGGACGTGGGTCAGTACATGGAGCGAATCGACGAGATGATTCAGAGGAAAAAAGACTTCTGGGAAGCCAATGGAAAATAGAATCAGAAATCTATACAATATGAGGAGATTAGTATGAAATTTATTAAAACACCTGTAAAGGGAATGTGTGACATGCTCCCTTCGGATATGAGATTAAGGGAATATGTTCTTGGAATGATTAAAGAAAGCTATGCAAAATATGGTTTTATGGAAATCGAAACTCCGGTAATGGAGCACATTGAAAATTTAACCTCCAAGCAGGGCGGTGACAATGAAAAGCTGATTTTCAAGGTAATGAAAAGAGGAGCCGATCTTTCCAGAGCCATTGAAAAGGGAACTCATGAGTATGCAGATAACGGTTTACGTTATGACCTGACCCTGCCGCTGGCAAGATATTATGCAAATAATAATCAGAAGCTCCCTACACCGTTTAAGGCATTACAGATCGGCAATGTATGGCGTGCAGACAATCCACAGAAAGGAAGATTTCGTCAGTTTACCCAGTGTGATATCGATATTTTGGGAGATGACACCAATCTGGCTGAAATCGAGCTCATCGGTGCGACTTCAGGAATGCTTACCAAGATCTTTGCAACTGTAGGAATCGATGCGTTTACCGTCCATGTAAATGACAGAAAGATCCTGACAGCCACCTGTCTCATGGCAGGATTCAAGGAGGAGGATGTGCCTTCCGTACTGATTTCCCTTGATAAATTTGACAAGATCGGTCTTGACGGTATCCGTGCAGAATTGGTAGAAAACGGATATCCGGAAGAAGTGGTCGATAAATACCTGTCTATTTATGAAAATCTTA
This sequence comes from uncultured Lachnoclostridium sp., assembly GCA_945786935.1. Lineage (GTDB taxonomy): Bacteria > Bacillota > Clostridia > Lachnospirales > Lachnospiraceae > HGM12587. Next base: position 18,691 of record CALZFY010000032.1, on the reverse strand, counting down.
AGGAAGCTTCCTGTGAAGAGTTCTGTAAGGATATCAGCGAAGAATATCTGGACAGATCTGTAGTAGAAGCCATGGAAGAAATCATTTCCTGTGCAAAAGCCATGGTAGGGGAACATGTAACCGTGATGTTCGACCCCACACTGGTGCGTGGTATGGGCTATTACACAGGTCCGATCTTTGAAATTACCATCGATGGATATGGATTCTCCATCGCCGGAGGCGGACGTTACGATAAGATGATCGGAAAATTCAGCGGACAGGATGTCTGTGCAAGCGGATTTTCTATTGGATTTGAACGTATCATTACGATCCTGAAGGATAAACTGGAAGGCGAAATGAAGATCAGCGATCAGAATCTTGCCATCCTCATCGAAAAAGGAGTATCCACAGAGAAGAAGATGGAGCTCTTTACAGAGGCAAGAGCTCTTCGTGAGGCCGGAACCACAGTTACGATCCAGCCTATGAAGAAGAACATGAAGCAGCAGATCAGTCTGTTGGAAAAGGAAGGTTATACACAGTTCCGTAAGGTCTACAGACGGGACAGTGAATAAGGGTTTAAGAACCATTGAAAAACTGCGGTGCCGGAAACGGTGCCGCGTTTTTTATTGGAAAGGCACATGCGCTCCGGATGCCATTGAACGCCCAGGAAAGGGAAAAATTCATGGGACAATGCTTCCGGAAGGCCATCCTGGGAGGTCTGGATTACGGACAGGTCCTGTCCCACCTCTCCGATACATTGGTGATGGGCGGAATTTACCTCAAATTCCTTTCCGTAAAGCTTATTTAAGATAGAATTTTCCTTTGCCTGTGTCTGATGCCACTGATCTTGGCCATTCCATTGATGAAGATCCTCAGAGTCCAAATGCTGATGAATATTGCCACCAAAGAATACATTGAGAAGCTGCATTCCTTTGCAGATGCCTAAGATCGGCTTATGAGTATGTAGGAACTGGTACAATATCTGCAGCTGTGCACGGTCCAGCTCCGGATCGGGCTTTCTGGTGTCAATGACCGGCTGATCAAAATAGGATGGATCAATGTCACCGCCTCCCGGAAGAACCAGCCCGTCATAATCATAGACCGATTCCGGATGAAGGCTGACCACCGGTTCAGTTCCCATGTACTTTAACACCTCCACATAATTTTTCGTATCTTTTGTTGTGCCTGCGATTAGTATTTTTTTCATCATGACCTCCTAAGATTTTGTTTTATATTCACGCCACACAGATATGCAAGTACCTCACTTCGCAGGGTCGCTTCCCTTCAACTAAGTCTAAGTATCACTAGCCACTTGCGCGAGAGCACGCTTCGTGGAGTGATACTAAGACTGGATTTTCAGGCGCGCTCCCTTGACGCTGCGTGATGCACTTGCATACCTGCATGGATGGGATATGAAAAAACTCTATAATAATATATTCTCAAGCACGGAAAATATGATAAAATATTCGGGAAGTGAAGGAGGACGTTGTTATGCGTGAGATTGAAGCGAAACAGATCACGGAAGTGGTGGCCAGACTTTGTGTGAAAGCCAACGAGTATCTTCCAGAGGATGTAAAATGTGCCATTAAAAAATGCAGGGAAAAGGAAGACTGGGATACAGCAAAAGGAGTGCTGGATCAGATCATAGAAAATTTTGAGATTGCAGAGGAAAACCAGGTGCCCATCTGTCAGGATACGGGCATGGCCTGTGTATTCTTAGAAATCGGTCAGGATGTCCATATTGTGGGCGGGGATTTGCAAGAAGCAGTGAATGAGGGTGTCCGTCAGGGATATAAGGAAGGATATCTTAGAAAGTCAGTGGTAGCAGATCCGATCCGCAGAGGAAATACAGGAGACAATACTCCTGCCATGATCTATACAGAAATTGTGCCGGGAGAAAATATAAAGATTACCCTGGGCCCCAAGGGATTTGGAAGTGAAAATATGAGTGCTATCAGGATGTTAAAACCATCTGCAGGACTGCAGGGAATCAAGGATTTTATCATTGATACTGTGGAGACAGCTGGTCCAAACCCCTGTCCGCCGATGGTAGTAGGTGTGGGCATCGGAGGAACCTTTGATAAGGCTGCCCTTCTTGCAAAGAAAGCCCTCATGAGACCTTTAGATTCATCCAATCCGGATCCTTATTATGCAGATCTGGAGGAAGAGCTTTTGGAAAAGATCAATGAGCTTGGCATCGGCCCTCAGGGCTTTGGTGGAAGAACCACAGCCATTGGATTAAACATCGAAACCATGCCGACCCACATTGCGGGAATGCCCTGTGCAGTCAATATCAACTGCCATGTCACAAGACATCAGACGGAGGTGATCTAATGGAACGACATATTACCCTACCATTGACAGAGGAATTAGCAAAAACCTTACATGCCGGAGACAGGGTTTATTTAACAGGCGAAATCTATACCTCCAGGGATGCAGGACACAAGAGAATGTGTGAAGCACTTGCAAGAGGAGAGAAGCTGCCTTTTGACCCGAAAGATGCAACGATTTATTATGTAGGTCCTACCCCGGCGAAGCCGGGACAGGTTATCGGTTCTGCTGGTCCAACTACCAGCGGAAGGATGGATGCTTATGCTCCAACCATGATGAGCGTAGGTGCCAGAGGAATGATTGGCAAAGGTGCCAGACTGCCGGAGGTTGTGGATGCCATGAAAACATATTCCGGTGTGTATTTTGGAGCCATCGGAGGCGCAGGGGCACTGCTGGCTAAATGTATCAAAAAAAGTGAGCTGATCGCCTACGAAGACCTTGGTGCCGAGGCACTTCGGAAGCTATATGTGGAGGATATGCCGCTGGTAGTAATCATCGACAGTGCGGGAAATAACCTGTACGAAGAGGGCAGAAAAGCTTATTTGGAACATAAGAAATAATTAGCATATTGCCTTTGAAAACCAGATATGCTATATTAAAGACACAAAGAGAACAACCGCCCACAAGGGGTTGACCTCTTCAAGGTTGCATAGAATTACCACCCTAAACCGGTCAAGTTCAAAGGGTGGTTTTTCTATGCCTAAAACATTACTTCAAATTCAAAAAAATGAATGTAAGTAATGCAAGAATGAACATGCCAAAGGCCATAAGGTCTTTAAAGTCAAAAGGATTATTGTTCATTAGCACCACCCCCATTCTATGTAGAATAGAGGTCAGCCACCCTGCAACACGGTTGTTCTGAAGAAAGTCTAGCATAATATATATAGGTTTTCAATGGATTTGCCCGTCTTTCTATTTCCTGTTTTAATCCCTTGAATTTGACTATTTATTGAAAGTGAAAAGATAGAAAAAATAAACTTCTTGTAACAGTCAAATTGTTAATTGGACTGTGAAGTTGTTGTTGATTTTTATACAATAAAAAAATAATTGAGAGATGGATTTCTAAAAAAAGAATAAAAAATGCCTCATTAACATTGACTTGCAAATGAAATTAGGTATGATGGTAGGAGATGAGCTGACCGACTGGTCGGTCGGAAAACAGGAGGAAATCTATGATATCGAAATACAGTGTGAAAAAACCATATACCGTTTTGGTAGGTGTACTGTTAGTGATTGTACTGGGAATCGTGTCGTTGACGAAAATGACTGCGGATTTACTTCCGGACATGAGCTTGCAGTATGCACTCATTATTACCACAGATGTGGGCGCCAGCCCGGAAAAGGTGGAGATGGAGGTAACGGCACCCATAGAGTCTGCTATTGCAACTACCACGGGTATAAAAAATGTCAGCTCCATGTCCTACAATAGCTACTCCATTGTCACCTGTGAGTATGATGACAGTGTAAACATGGACTCCGTGGTCATCGAGATTCAGCAGAACCTCGATCAGTTATCCGGCTACTGGGGAGACAATGTAGGAAGTCCCATGATCATGAAGATCAACCCGGATATGCTGCCTGTCATGAATGTGGCGGTGGACGTGGAAGGCATGAGTGCTTTGGAGATTACAGAGTATGTGGATACAGAGCTGATCCCTGCACTGGAGTCTCTGGAAGGTGTGGCATCTGCATCTGCTTCCGGTATGCTGGAAGAGACTGTGATGGTGACCCTGGATCCGGTAAAGATTCAGGCCATCAATGACCTGGTTCAGAAAGAGATCAAGGGAGAGTTTAAGAAACCTCAGGCGGAAATCAATGATGCGAAAAATAAGTTGCAGGAAGGTAAGGATGCAATTTCTGATGGAGGTGATCAGTTATCTGAAGCATTTACCCAGGCGACAGAAGGAAAAAGTGCACTTTTAAAGGCAGAGAGTGAACTAACCAAACAGCTGGAGCAGTTAAAGGAGCAGAAAACACAGCTGCAGGCCGCATTGGTTGCTATGCAAAGTGCTTTAGGTATCCGTGAAGGAATGGTTCAGGGAATTACGGAAACCGAAGCACAGATTAAGGAGTTGGGAGATGTAACGATCCCTGATCTGGAAGAAAAAGAAAGAAATTTAGATAGTTTAAAACAAGCCAAGGATTCAGAAATCGAAGCTTTGGAGAGAGAACTTGCCGGATATACAGAAGGTACTGAGGAATACAGAACCACAGAGGAACAACTCAATCAGGCAAGACAGGAACGTGTAAGTTTGGAAAGTGTGCCTCTCAGGCTGGCAGAAGCAAGGCAGGCACTTGAGGTTCTGAAAAGTTCCTTAAGTGCCCAACAGCAGGCTTTGGAAGAATATGATAAGCAGCTGCTCTCAACCATAGGAGAATCAGGTGCTTCCGGGATGGCGAAAATCGAAAGCATCGAGGAGCTTCAAAAGGCAGTTCCACAGCTGGAAGCAGGTTTAAAACAGATAGATGAAGGAATTTCCATGCTGGAAAAAGGGCTGGAGGAGCTGAAAGCACAGAAAATCACAGTGGAAGAGGCAATTGGGCTTCTAAATTCCCAGTCTATGAAGGCTTCTATAGAAATGAGCTCTGCGCTGGCAGAGATGGCAGTGGCATCCTCAGCTTTAGAGGAGGCCCAGACAACCTTAGACAACGCCAAAGAAGAAGCGCTGGAATCAGCGGATATGAATGGCATTCTTACCATTGATACATTATCAGGGCTCATCGTTGCCCAGAATTTTGATATGCCCGCGGGCTATGCTTATGACGGCGATACCCGTTATCTCATTCGTGTAGGGAAATCCGTAAAGAGCGTGGAAGAATTAGAAGACCTGGTGCTTATGGATATGGGTATGGACTCGGTAGGACTGATCCGTTTAAGTGATGTTGCAAACATTGAGGTCGTAGACAACTCCGATGAAACTTACGCAGTAGTCAACGGAAACCCAAGTGTCAGCTTATCCTTTGAAAAACAGACGGGATATTCTACGGGAGAGGTGACCGACAGATTATTAAAGAAATTTAAAACACTGGAAGCCCAGAATGAAAACTTAAGTATTACCGTGTTGATGAACCAGGGGGTGTACATAGACCTGGTAGTTGACAGTGTGGTCAACAACATGGTGGTAGGAGCCGTGCTGGCGGTGCTGGTATTGATCCTGTTTTTGAAGGATTACCGTCCGACCATTGTCATTGCACTGTCGATCCCGTTGTCAGTGGTAACAGCTATCGTGCTCATGTATTTTACAGATATTTCCTTAAATATTATTTCCCTTTCCGGATTGATGCTGGGTGTCGGTATGCTGGTAGATAACTCCATTGTAGTCATCGAAAACATTTACCGTCTAAGAAGTGAGGGCATGTCCGTTCGAAAGGCCTGTGTGGAAGGCTCTTCCCAGGTCGCGGGAGCAATCATTGCGTCCACCCTTACTACGGTCAGCGTATATGCGCCCATCATTTTCACAGAGGGTATGACCCGTCAGCTTTTTGTGGATCTGGCATTGACCGTTGCTTATACCCTGGGAGGCAGTCTGATCGTGGCATTGACCGTAGTTCCGGCCATGTCCTCCTATACTCTCAGAAAACAGAAAGAAACAAATATGCAGTTTTTTGAGAAAATGAAAAGCATTTATGGAAGCATTCTGGAAAAATGTCTGCATCATAAGCTGATCATTTGTGCCGGGGCCATTGGTCTGTTGGTGGTAAGTGCAGTCATCAGCTTATCTAAGGGTCTGACCTTTATGGATATGGATATGGAAACAAATCAGTTGACGGTAACGATTTCACCAAAAGAAGATGAAAGGCTGGAATTTACGGAACTGGTGGATGTCTCTAACCAGGTGCTGGAAAGGATCTCCGATCTGGAGGGAATCGATACCATTGGTGCCAGTGCGGGCGGTAATTCAACCTTTAGCCTTATGGGTGGTGATTCCGAGAGTGTGACCATGTACATTCTTTTGGAGGAAGGTAGTGGGGTGACTACAAAGCAGATTTCAGAGCAGATTGCAGAACGCACCAAAGATCTTGATTGTGAAGTAAGCAGCAGTGCCTCTTCTATGGATATGACGGCCATGTTTGGCTCCGGTCTGTCGATCCGGATCAAGGGAAATGACTTGGACACCCTTCAGGAACTGGCAATAGAGACTGCGAAGACCGTAGAGGAAACAGAAGGAACTATCGATGTGGAGGACGGTTTGGATGATGCCACCCCGCAGTGGACAATTACGGTAGATAAAGAAAAAGCGGCTGAATACAAGCTGGCGGTAGCACAGGTATTCCAGTTAATTACGCAGGAAATGGCCTCCGGTAAAAGTGCTACCACGATTTCTACAGATATCAAAGACTATGAGGTGTATCTGCAGACAGAAGGTCAGTCTGAGCTGGTGTTGGATGATATCAAAAATCTGACCTTTGATTATACAGATAAAGAAGGAAATGAAAAGAAAATTCCGCTGACCGATGTCTGTACCATGGAAGAAACAACCACATTAAGTACCATCAACCGTGATTCCCAGACAAGGTACCTGACAGTTTCCTGCGGAATTGATGAAGATCACAACGTTACACTTATCAGTAATGAAGTACAGAGGAGAATAGATGCACTGGATATTCCGGAAGGCTATGAAATTGAGATGGCCGGAGAGGATGAGACCATTAAGGAATCTATGAGTCAGATGCTGTTAATGCTGCTGCTTGCCGTCATTTTCATTTACCTCATTATGGTGTCACAGTTCCAGTCATTGCTTTTGCCATTCATTATCATGTTTACGATTCCGTTGGCATTTACCGGTGGATTTTTATCCCTGTTCCTGTCTGGAAAAGAAGTCAGCATCATTGCCATGCTGGGATTCATCATGCTGGCAGGTGTCATCGTAAACAATGGTATTGTGCTCATTGAATACATTACCCAGGCAAGACAGGAAGGAAAACTGAAAGCGGAGGCTATCATCGAAGCCGGAATCACAAGACTTCGTCCGATTTTAATGACTGCACTGACTACCATTTTGGCGATGGTGCCGTCTGCTTTGGGATTTGGTGAAGGAGCAGAAATGATGCAGCCCATGGCCATCACCATGGTGGGCGGACTCATTTACGGTACCTTGCTGACATTGATCGTAATCCCATGCGTTTATGATCTGTTTACCAAAGAAAAGAGTATGGTAGAGGAAGAACTGTAGTATGGATGAAAAAATGAAAAAAATATTTGAGCCTTCCGGGAAAATTCAGAAAATGTATGAGGCGGTAGCAGCCCTGGTGGAGGAAAAAAGAGATCTTTCCAATGTAAAGGTTTCGGAAATCACCAGCCGTGCCGGCATTGGCAAAGGTACCGCCTATGAGTACTTTTCTTCCAAGGAGGAACTGATTGTATATGCTACCATGTGGCTGTGTGGACAGCAGATGAAAAGTTATATAGAAGGAATCGTAAAGTGCGACTCTTTCCGGGAAAAATTTTTCTTTTTGCTGGAGAAGGTTCGGGAAAACAGGGAATGTAATGCATTGACTTTAAAGGCCATCAAGGGCAGTTTTCAGGGGGATTGTGAGAAGATGAAAAGCTGCATTCCAACGGATGTATTGGAACAGGTTCGGGAAAGCATGATCTCTTTGATCAATCAGCTGTTGGAGCTTGGCTATCGGGAGCATATTTTTACGGAACAGAATATTGAAAAACGGGTTCTGATCTTCTTTGGTATCATGCAGCAGTATAGCTTTGCCTGCATGAATCGGGAGGAAGGCTTTCCGTTGGAAATGAATGAAGAGGAATTGAAGGCATTTGCTTACGACTGTATGGTGAAGGCTTTGAATTAATGGATAAGACAAACTGCCGTTTGTACATGGAAGTGATCTGCTTCTGTCAATTGACAGAGGGTAGATTGTCTACGTAAAAACGGCAGTTTGCTATTCATGACAATAGGAAGTTCGAAGAGCGTGCTTCCTATTGTTTCATAAAATAAATGTAAAGTCCAAGTTGTACGATGAATATGAGTGGCATTCCATACTTAAAGTACCAGTGCTTTGTCTTATGGCGAAAGGTGTTCATTCCCAAAGTAGTACCAAGGCTTCCCCCAATCAGTGCAATGAGAAACAATGTTTTTTCGGGGATACGCCATTTCTTATGGATTGCCCTCTGCTTGTCCAGGTACATAGCCAAAAATCCGATGAGATTGACTGCAATGAGATAATAGTAAAATAAATTCATCTGACCTTTGGAATTAGTAGCCTAATTCTTCTCCTACTAAGATTACCTTAATGCGGTTAGGAATGCTGGAGCGTCTGGTAATGACGATCTGACTGCAGATACAGTCAGGAGAGTAGCAGTCAGCACATCTTCCGGTCTGAGCGCATGGTGTGTTTTTATTTAAGCGGACGGTATTTGGCGGTGCCGCAAAATTATGTACCCGGTCTACACCTTCTTCTACAGTAGAGACAACCTTATTCATGCCTGCAATGACGATGACATTTTTAGGACCACAGCAAAGGCATGCTACACGATTGGAATTTCCGTCGATGTTTACCAGCTCCCCGTCCAAGGTGACAGCGTTGGAGCTCATAAGGAAAAAGTCAGCCATTACCTGCTTGCCATAGATTTCCCGGGCTTCTTCCGGTGTTTTGGCAGTTGCACGGTCGATGAGTACATAATTTTTTTCATGAATGGCGTCCATCAGACCGCATTCTGCTAAGGTAACAGAGCCACCCCAGGTGAGGCTTGAACCCTCCGGCATGAGAGACAGAGCCTTTTCTACAGCTTCAGCAGAGGTGGCATAGTAGTAGCCTTCCAAGTTTTTCTTTTTCATATTTTTAATGATGGTGTTCGCCATATTTTCTTTTGCAATTTCCTTTGGTGACATAAGATACCTCCTGATTTTTTTATTAGTATAACGATTTTTTGGTTTGGAAGTCAATGCTGTAATTTTCATGTGTTAAATTTTTTGAAATAACAGTTGACATTTCAATTCAACTGTGTTAGATTAATACATGTCGCTGAGGTACATCAGCGAGAATAAGTAAGATGCGATAGTGGCTCAGTTGGTGGAGTACAACCTTGCCAAGGTTGGGGTCGCGGGTTCGAGTCCCGTCTATCGCTCTTTTTTTATATCTAAAATTTCGTATCTGTTCAGTTCCTTCCAGATACGAAGCAAAAATCCATTAAAAATAGCTTCGCAATGGGATTTTTGCATGCAAAACTCGGGATTTTCTTTCTAAAACCCTCGCGGAATTGTGGCTTCTGAACAGCTACAAAATTTCTACTTTACCTGGCATTTCGCCGAATTATCCAACTAATTTTTTAATCAAGGGAACAGGGATGCTATTTACATGTATTTTTTGTTCTGTTAGAATGAAAGGAGAAAAATGCAAAAACCTAATATGAAAACACATTTGGCCCACGGAATTGAAAAGACGGAGTATGAGGCACAATATGACGAGAATGTGAAGGCACTCTTATCAGACAAACAGGTGTTGGCGAGAATCGCCAAACATAGGACGGAAGAATTCAAGGACTATGAGATTTCCGAGATTATGGAATGTATCGAGGGAGAGCCAGAGATATCAAAAGTTTCGCTATATCCCGGAAAAGGCAAAAAGGAAGCTATCACAGGGATGAACTCGGAAAGTAAAGAAAGCAATGAAGGGGAGATAACTTTTGATGTAAGGTTTTATATGCTCACAAAGGATGAGGAGCGTATAAAAATCATTCTAAATATCGAAGCACAAAAGCAATACTATCAGAAGTATCATTTCGAACCAAGGGCAGTGTTTTACTGTGCCAGGATGCTTTCGGAGCAACTGGATCGGGAATTTACAACAGATGATTATGATGGATTGAAAAAGGTATATTCGATTTGGATATTTTTTTCATCACCGGAACGAGACAGCGACACGATTACGGAATATTATATTGAGAAAAAAGATGTTTATGGAAAACCGGTAGACAGTTGGAAATATGATTATCTTTCCATATCATTTATCAGATTATCGACAGGGAAAAAGTGGAATAGCAGTGATAAACTGATCAATATGCTTGATACCTTATTTTCAAATAAAATGGATGCTGCAAGCAAGAAAAGAATACTGGAAAAGGAACATCAGATGCAGATGACGAGAAATCTTGAAGGGGGAATCGAGACTATGTGTAATGTAAGCTTGGGAATCAGAGAAGAAGGAGAAAAAAGAAAACTCTGTGAACAGATACAAAAGAAATTAGCAAAAGGGCAATCGCTGGAAATGATTGCGGAGGCTTTGGAAGAGGATGTAGAAACGATTCAGAGCTTGATACAGGAGTGCAAAATTTTTCAAAATATTGTATGATAATAAAAAAGTGAAGGAGCTGATACAATGTTTCAGATCGAGCAGTTACAGAGGTTAATTGATGAGAGCAGCAGAATCGTATTTTTCGGTGGTGCGGGGGTATCCACCGAAAGCGGGATTCCGGATTTTCGAAGCACGGATGGGCTATATCATCAGAAATATGATTATCCCCCGGAAACCATTTTAAGTCATACATTTTTTATGAAAAAGACAGAGGAGTTTTACCGCTTTTATAAAGATAAGATGCTCTGTCTGGATGCTAAGCCCAATGCAGCCCATAAAAAACTGGCTGAGCTTGAGGCGGCAGGAAAACTGACAGCAGTGGTGACCCAGAATATTGACGGACTTCATCAGAAGGCAGGAAGCAAAAATGTGTTGGAGCTTCATGGCTCTGTCCTTAGAAATTACTGTATGAAGTGCGGAAAATTTTATGACGCGGAGAGTATCCTACACAGTGAAGGAATCCCACGATGTGAATGCGGCGGAATTATCAAGCCGGATGTGGTGCTTTATGAAGAAGGGCTGGATGATAAGACCATGAGTGAAGCAATTTATCACATTTCCAATGCGGATCTGCTTATCATAGGGGGAACATCTCTGGTGGTTTATCCGGCAGCGGGCATGGTGCGCTATTTCAGGGGAGATAAGCTGGTACTGTTAAATAAAAGTACAACATCGGCAGACGAGCATGCAACGCTTTGTATCAGGGAAAGTATTGGACAGGTATTAGATCAGATTCAGGTCAGATAAAAGGAGAGGGAATATGGCAGTAGTAAAAAAAGAATTTGGAAAAAGTTCCAGGGGGGAACAGGTATATCTCTATGAGATTACCAATGTGGCAGGAATGAAGGCCATCGTCACAGATTTTGGTGCGACCTTACATTCCTTATATGTGCCGGACAGAGACGGAAAGCTTCGGGATGTTGTCTGGGGCTATGAAACCGTGGAGGGTTATGAGATCGACAACGGCCCGTATTTTGGAGCTACCGTAGGACGTATCGCCAACCGTGTAGGCGGTGCTGTGGTAACAGTGAATGGTGTGGACTATCCCATGGAGGTCAATGAGCGGACCAATTGTCTGCACAGCGGACCAAACGGCTGGCATCTTCGTATCTGGAATACAGAAATTCTGGACAATGGGGTGAAGTTTTCTCTCTTAAGTCCCGATGGAGATCAGGGACTCCCGGGAAATTTTGATGTGAGTGTCACTTATACCGTGACAGATGACAATGGACTCAAAATCTCCTATGACGGAGTTTCCGATCAGGATACCTATGTATCTTTGACGAACCACAGCTACTTTAATTTAAACGGAGAAAATTCCGACAGTATCTTAGAGCACGAGCTTTGGTTGGATGCGGACGGATTTACGAGAGTGAATGAAGAAATGATCTCTACCGGGGAAATCATGGATGTAACCGGTACTGCCATGGACTTTAGAACAGCGAAGAAACTGGGACAGGATATCGGCAAAGAGGAGGAAGCCTTAAAAATCGGCGGCGGCTATGACCATAACTGGGTCATCAATGCACATGAGGCAGATCAGCCAATCGCGAAAGTGATCTCCGAAGAATCCGGTATTGTCATGGAAGTATTTACAGATTATCCGGGTATCCAGATCTACACAGGCAACTTCCTGGGAGATAAGACCGGAGGAAAACGCGGCAGAACCTATCCGGACAGAAGTGCGGTGGCTTTTGAAACCCAGCAGTTCCCGGACGCCATGCATCATGACAACTTCCCAAGTGCCATGGTAAAGGCAGGGGAGAAGTTCCATACAGAAACAGAATACCGTTTCAGCGTGAAATAGGTAATGAAAAAATGGGGATTCCGCCGGAATCCCCATTCGTCATCTTACAATAATTTTATACCGCAGTATTCTGCTTCTTCTCTCATATCCTCAGGCCAGATAGAACACTGTACCTCTCCGATATGTGCTTTTCTTAAATAGAACATACAGAGGCGGGACTGGCCGATACCGCCGCCGACGGTGTAGGGCAGCTCTTCATTGATCACGGATTTCTGGAACGGCAATTCGGCACGCTCCGGACATCCACAGATATCCAGCTGGCGAAGCAGTGCATCCTTATCAACACGGATTCCCATAGAGGAAAGCTCCAAAGCACGATTTAAAACTGGATACCATACGATGATGTCACCGTTTAAGCTCCAGTCATCATAGTCCGGTGCACGGCCGTCGTGTGGCTCTCCATTGGAAAGCTTATCGCCGATACCCATGATAAATACGGCACCTTTTAACATGGCAATCTTATCTTCACGTTCTTTACTGGTATATCCCGGATACATTTCTGCCAGTTCTTCTGCTGTGATGAAGTAAATATCCTTTGGAAGGATCTCTTCAATGTAATCGTAGCGGATGGCCATGTATTTTTCTGTTTTTTTAATTGCTTTGTAGACCTTGCGGACAACTTCTTTTAAGGTATCTACATTGCGCTGTTCCTTTAAGATGATTTTTTCCCAGTCCCACTGATCCACGAAAATCGAGTGAATGTTGTCTGCCTCTTCATCTCTTCGGATGGCATTCATATCCGTATAGAGACCTTCTCCCGGATGGAAACCGTATTTCTTTAATGCGTAGCGCTTCCACTTGGCAAGGGAATGTACGATTTCTGCATTCCGGCCTTCCTGCTCCTTGATATCGAAGGTTACCGGGCGTTCCACACCGTTTAAGTTATCGTTGAGTCCGGATTCCGGGGTAACAAACAGTGGTGCAGTCACACGCAGCAATGTCAGCTGTTCAGCCAGTGCCTGCTGAAAAAAGTCTTTGATGGTTTTAATTGCTTCCTGCGTTTCGTAGAGATTTAACTCTGAACGATAATTTACAGGAATAATCAAATTTTTTAAATTTTCCATAATCCTCTCCTGTTCATCTGTATTATGACGTCGGATGCATCATGACAGATTTATTGTAACTGTTCAAAAACTGCTAAACAGCTACGATTTTCCTTATTTTGTAATTATAACACCATCAGTGGAAATAACAAGAAAAATCTTAGAAAAATATATTCATTATCGTTTGACCACCTTATCAAACTGTGTTACACTGAACTCATGTATGGCGGTTTGGAGAGGACCGGTACATAGAACTTTTTTAGGAGGGTACCATAATGAATAAGGGTACAGTAAAATGGTTTAACAACCAGAAAGGATACGGCTTCATTTCTGACGAAGAAGGAAATGATGTATTCGTGCACTACACAGGATTAAACATGGATGGCTTTAAGACATTGGAAGAGGGCCAGGCAGTTGAATTTGAAGTTGTAAACGGAGCCAAAGGTCCACAGGCTACAAATGTAACAAAGCTCTAAATTTTGTTATAGAAAATGCCACACCGGGAAGGGTGTGGCATTTATTCACTGATTTGATAAATAATATATCCGAGAGAATCGTCATAGCGGTAGGAAAGGGTATAGGAACTTCCTATAACAGCGTCATAGAGAATATTCTGTACCTGTTGGCCTTCAAAATAAAAGGCAGTTTCCACACCGTCAAAGGAAAAGACAGCGGTACGTTTGTCCTCCAGACCTTCGAAAATACCGACGACATTTTCAGCACCGGTTTTTTCGGTTTCCTGAATACGATCTTCGGATACTTTCGGTGAGGCGCTGTCAGGAGCACCACAGCCGATGCATATGAATATTGTAAGAAATACAAATATCAAATTGATACGTTTCATTGAAATCCTCCATAGAGTGTAGCGTAAAACGTCTTCATTGACTATATTTTATAAAAAATATAGTAAAAGAACAAGATAAAAAAATTTAAGATTTTATGAATTTCTAGGAGAAACTGGTGATGAAAAAAAGAAAAAATATATTGAGAATGTCCCACATACAGATCATCGCGCTGGGATTTTTTCTGATCATCATGGCAGGAACAGCTCTTTTAATGCTTCCCATATCCACGAGAAGCGGACAGGGAGCTACATTTCAGGATGCATTGTTTACAGCAACGTCCGCTTCCTGTGTGACTGGACTGGTGGTTCAGGATACAGCCAGCTACTGGACAGGATTTGGACAGGCAGTCATTTTAGTGATGATCCAGATTGGTGGCTTAGGTTTTATGACCATTGCAACACTGTTTTTTTTGCTTCTACGCAGAAGAGTCCATTTAAGAGAACGGGAGCTTTTGACGGAGAGTATTAGTGTCAATCAGGTTGGAGGCATCATGCGTCTGGCAAAAAGGATCCTCATCTGTACATTCCTGATGGAAGGAATCGGTGCACTGCTTTTGATGATCCGTTTCGTGCCGTCCTATGGACCAAAAGGTATCTGGATGTCAGTCTTTCATTCGGTTTCAGCCTTCTGTAACGGTGGCTTTGACCTGATGGGGCAGGAGACGGGAGCTTATTCTTCCCTGACGGCATTTTCGGATGACTGGCTGGTCAGCCTGGTCATTATGGCACTGATTGTTATCGGGGGTGTGGGATTTGTCGTATGGGATGATGTACTGAACTATCGGCTGCAGTTTAAAAGATACCGTCTGCACAGTAAGATGGTCCTGTTTATGACTACAGTGCTGATTTTCGGCGGTGCGCTTGTTTTTCTGATCGTGGAGAGAAATACCACAGGGGCTGGACTTTCTATGGGAGATCAGATTCTGGCGGCGCTGTTTGATTCTATCACGGCAAGAACAGCCGGTTTTAATACGGTAGATACGGCATCACTTTCAGATACCGGTAAACTGGTGACCATTGCCCTGATGTTTATCGGGGGAAGTCCGGGATCTACCGCAGGTGGTGTGAAAACTACCACCCTGATGGTTCTTTTGTTATTTTCTTTCTCTTATATGAGGAAGAATAAGGGTACTTCTGTTTTTGGAAGGAGCCTGGAGGAAGACACTCTCAGAAAAGCCAGTGCAGTATTTTTTACAAATCTGATGCTGGTTTTGGGGGTTACGATCCTTATCAGCAGTATTCAGTCACTTCCGATGCTGGATCTTTTGTTTGAAACCTTTTCAGCCATTGGTACCGTAGGAATGTCTACAGGACTTACAAGAGATTTAAATGAAGTGTCCAGAATGCTGATCATTTTCCTGATGTACTGCGGACGTGTGGGAAGTCTTTCCTTTGCAACTGCCCTGGCAGGTCAGAAAAAAACAGTTCCGGTAAGAGATGCTGTAGAGAAAATTACGATTGGATAGGAGTTTTATAAATTATGAAATCATTTTTAATTATTGGAATGGGTAAGTTCGGTCATCATATGTGCCATAATCTGGCAGCTCTTGGAAACAATCTGATGGTAGTGGATGACCATGAAGAAAAAGTGGAGGATGTGATCGACATTGTCACCAGTGCGAAGGTGGGAGACTGTACAAAGATTGAGGTGCTTCATTCTTTTGGTGTCGGTAACTTTGATGCATGTATCGTATGCATTGGAGATAATTTCCAGAGCAGTCTGGAGATTACCTATAATCTGTCAGAGCTTGGGGCAAAAAATATCATCAGTCTGGCAAGTACCGATATTCATGCCAAGTTCCTGTTGAGAAACGGAGCAAACAGAGTTATTTATCCGGAAAGAGATATGGCGGGACGCCTCGCATTTTCCATAAGCAGCGACAGCGTGTTTGACTATATTAAACTGAGCAATGATTTCTCTATTATGGAAGTAAGTGCACAAAAGTCCTGGATCGGGAAGAATGTGATCGAGGCAGATATTCGTGCTAAATATCATCTGAACGTCCTGGCAGTTAAAGATTGCAATGGTACTGTCAGCATGCCCGGTGTGGAGTATAAGTTTAATTCCAGTGACCATGTGATCATTATGGGAAGACAGAAGGATCTGGATAAGCTGGTGTAGTGTGATGCTGGGAGAATGTCATGCCCATGTGATCATGGATGGAAAAAATTACAAAGAGGCTGTGGCACTTCATAAAGATGGAGTGAAAGATCAGGTGATCCATGAATGCTTTCATAGTTACAGGGAGGCAGGAATTACTTTTATCCGTGACGGTGGGGACCGCTACGGAGTGTCAAAAAGAGCTAAAGAGCTGGCTTACTTGTATGAAATTGATTATCGGACACCGATATTTGCCATTCATAAAAAGGGCCATTACGGAGGAATCGTCGGGAAATCCTTTGAAACGACGGAAGAATACCGGATGCTGGTTCATGAAGTAAAGGAATCCGGCGGTGATTTTATTAAGATCATGGTCAGCGGTCTTGTTGATTTTTCTACTTATGGTATGCTGACAGAGGAAGGACTGGAGCCTTCTTTGATAGAAGAGATGGTTTGTCTGGCCCATGAGGAGGGCATGGCAGTGATGGCGCACTGTAACGGCGCCCGGACCATGGAAGCGGCAGCAAAGGCAGGGGTTGACAGCATCGAGCATGGTGCTTATGCTGATCTTCAGGCATTGAGGGTCATGGTCAGGAATCAGGTCATCTGGACTCCTACAGTTTCCCCTATCGGAAATTTAAAGGGCGGCGGACGATTCGAGGATTCAGTGACGGAAAAGATTACAGCGTGTCATTTGGACAGGATCAGGACCTTTGCAGAGCTTGGGGGCAGGATTGCCCCTGGCAGTGATGCAGGTGCCTGGAGAGTACCTCATGTGCAGGGATTGTATACAGAACTGGCATTTTTGAAAAATGTTGTTGAGGAATCTCATTTAGAAGAGACACAAATACACATCCGGGAAAAATTTAAAGTGCGAGGCTAATCCATGCTCTGCAGTGTGTCTGCTGTTTTCAGAAAAGATTTTAGCGGCAGGAGATGGTGTGGGAGCTTATAAATGACAGGAAATGACAAAAGAGGATTAACAATCAATGAATAATGACAATATTTCGAAAGAAAAATATATAGGAAGTGTCAGATTTTATAAACATCTGATCCTTGCTGTTGTGGCTACACTGATTTTAGTGCCTACCTGTTTATCCATTGTGCTGGCAGTTTGGAATGTAAATCTGAATAAGCAGATACATAAAGCAAGTGTCAGGCTGGTAGAGTTAGAAGAAGAGCTTGCTAAGAAGAGCGAAGACATCAATGTGGCAGAGGTGAGAAAAACAGATAATCTTGCATCTACAGGGAAAAAGGTATTTGTCGGCAAGCAGGTAAACAAAGATGACTGGAATATGATTCTTGTAAACGAGGATCATCCGATTCCCGAAAAATTTGAAGTGGAGCTTGTAAAGCTTGCCGGGGGTCAGAAGGTCGATGCAAGAATTGTGGAGCCGTTGGATCAGATGTTTGATGCTATGCGAAAAGCCGGGCTTTCCCCCATGGTATGTTCCGGATATCGTACCATTGAAAAGCAGTTTCATCTTTTTGAAGAAGATATCAGGACTCAGGTGCGAAAAGGTTCTTCCTATGAACAGGCGTTTTTTAAGGCAAAAGAGGAGACGGCCCTGCCGGGTGCCAGCGAGCATCACACAGGACTTGCAGTGGACATTGTAGGTAAGAGCCACCAGTCTTTAGATCAGGCACAGAGAAATACCAAGGAAGCAAAATGGCTTCTGGAACACTGTGCGGAATATGGCTTTATCTTACGTTACCCGCAAAACAAGACTGACATTACTGGAATTGCCTATGAATCATGGCATTTTCGTTATGTAGGTGAGGAAGCGGCACAGTATATCATGAGCGAAGGACTTGCCTTTGAAGAGTTTATTGAAATGCTGTAACGGTTCAGAAATTATATCGTATCTGGATGGTATTGAAAAGATACGAAATATTATAACAAGTACATAGAATCTTATGATAAAAGTGGAGCGGCTGCTCCACTTTTATTCATATAGTAATCGAAAACTACAATCAATTGGCTGCATTTTCGGCATAGGTCGTTGTTACCAGTTTTTCATAAGGCACTCTTGCATCCAACTCTCCGGCTTCCATCAGAATATCCTGCAAAAGATCAAAGGCTGCCTGCTCAAAGATCGGATGATCCTTCCAGGTATCCTGCTGGTAGTAACGATTCACAATAGCAGTGATCTGGTCAAGGTCTGTTTCGGCAAACTGCGGCTGGATGATTTTGGCGATTTCCTCTGGTGTATGGGAATTTACGTAGTCCATTCCCTTTTGAAGCGCGTCTGTAAAGCTCTGTATGATTTCCGGATTGGCTT
>CALZFY010000031.1:0-25125 GCA_945786935.1 uncultured Lachnoclostridium sp. | reverse complement strand
CCGCGAGGGTTTTCGTAAGAAAATCCCGAGTTCTGCAAGCAAAAATCCATTTGCGCAGCAAATTTTGCATGGATTTTTGCCAGTTACTGGAACGAAGTGAACAGTAACTTCTATTTGGAACGTGTCAGACGTTTCTCCAGAAGCTGGATCAGCTGATATAAGGCTACGGCTACGATGCACAGGACTACGATAGAAAGGATCACCATATCCAGTTTAAAGACCTGACTGCCGTAGATGATCAGATATCCCAGCCCCTGCCTTGCGGCAAGGAATTCTCCGATGACGACACCCACCAGAGCAAGCCCGATATTTACCTTCATCAAAGAGATTAATGTCGGCAGAGTGGCGGGAAAGAGCACTTTGGTCAGCACATGGTGTTTTTTGCCCTGCAGGGTATAGATTAAAAGCTGGTCATCGGGATCCGATTCCACAAATGCTGTATAGAGAGAAAGAATCGTGCCAAAGATGGCTACGGAGATTCCTGCCACGATAATGGTTCGGATATTGGCACCCAGCCATACAATGAGAAGCGGAGCTAATGCGGACTTTGGAAGGCTGTTTAGCACTACAAAGTAAGGTTCCAGGATCTTTGAAAGATTTGGAAAAAACCATAGGAGCACTGCCACCAGGTAACCCACACTCACAATCAATCCAAAACTGATAAATACCTCTGCCAGAGTAGTTCCCAGGTGTAAGAAAAAGGAACCGTCTACACACATTTTATAAAAGGTTTTTAAGATGCGGGAAGGACTGCTGAATATAAAGCCATCGATCCAGCCCAGGTTCACGGCAGCTTCCCAAAGAGTTAAAAATGCAAACAAAATGAGAAACTGGCATGTTTTAATGAAGATTTTCTGCCGTCGGTGCTTCCTTAGGTAAGCAGACTGGGCTGCAGAGATTTCAGGAATCATGGGCATTTAACTCCTTCCAGATCAGATTGAAATAGGATTTAAATTCTTTGGCATTTCTGCGTTTGATGGGGGAATCCGAAGCAGGATCCTCAAAGCTTACTGGTACCTCCCGAATCAGATGTCCAGGACGGGCACTAAATACAAGAATGCGGTCAGCCATGCTGACAGCTTCCGACAGGTCGTGGGTAACCAAAAGCGCTGTTTTTTTCTCCCGTTTGATAATTTTCCAGATATCATCCGCCACTGTCAGTCTGGTCTGATAATCCAGGGCGGAGAAGGGTTCGTCTAACAAAAGAAGCTCCGGTTCCAGTACAAGGGTGCGAATGAGTGCAGCACGCTGTCGCATTCCTCCGGAGAGCTGGGACGGTCTGGCATCCAGAAATTCTTCCAGTCCATAGGTTTTTAACATTTCAAGAGCATGATTTTTCGTGGTTTCATCCATCCGGTTTTGAATTTCCAGGCCTAAGAGCACATTGCTAAGAACGCTTCGCCATTCAAAGAGGTGGTCTTTTTGGAGCATATATCCGATACGGGTTCTGGAGGCGGCGAGGGGAGCTCCATTTAAGGAAATCCGTCCTGACTCCGGGGTAATGAGGCCCGCAATCATGGACAGCAGTGTGGACTTGCCACATCCGGAGGGACCTACGATGGCTACAAATTCACCGGAATTGACGGTAAAGGATATATTCTCAAGGGCAATGGTTTCCCCTGTCAGTTCATGGTAGGAATAGTTGATGCCGGAAAGCTCCAAAAGGGGAATCATGTTTACACACCTCCGTCTTTTCTATATAATATCTTATGAATTTAGTTAAAAAGAGTTACTGTTTTCCAAGGGAGGATACAGATACGAAAAAGGTGATGTTTTATGGCAAATAAAAGAAATTATCAAAGAGAGCTGGAACAGATCTTAGAGGATCTGAAAAAAGAGGGCAAAGTACCGAAGTTGTTTTTACACAGCTGCTGTGCACCCTGCAGCAGCTATGTGTTGGAATATTTATCAGAATATTTTGAAATTACCGTGTTTTACTACAATCCCAACATCTATCCGCCCAAGGAATATGAGGAAAGAGCACGGGAGCAGAAGCGGTTTATTGAACAGTTTCCGGCCAGATACCCCATTTCCTATGTGGAGGGAAAATATGATACCAAAAGATTTTATGAGATGGCAAAGGGCCTGGAGCACATTCCCGAAGGGGGAGAGCGGTGCTTTCGCTGCTATGAGCTTCGCATGAGAGAGGCTGCCATGCTTGCAAAGGAAGGCGGATATGACTTTTTTACCACCACACTTTCCATCAGTCCTTTAAAAAATGCACAGAAGCTCAATGAGATTGGAGAAGCACTGCAATCAGAGCTTGGAATCAGACATTTACCGTCAGATTTTAAGAAAAAAGGCGGGTATCAGCGTTCCACACAGCTTTCTAAAGAATATGAGCTTTACAGACAGAATTATTGTGGCTGTGTTTTTTCTAAAAATGAGCGGGAAAAGGTTGAAGTCTCAGAAAAAGTATGATAGTATTTACGAATTAAGACTTTGATGTGGTAAAGTGAGGAATTGTTATGGCACAGTTATGGGGCGGTCGATTTACAAAAGAAACCGACCAGTTAGTATATAACTTCAATGCTTCCATTTCGTTTGATAAAAAATTTTACCGTCAGGATATGGAAGGCAGCATGGCTCATGTGAAAATGCTGGCAAAACAGGGAATTTTAACAGAGAATGAAAAAGATCAGATACTGGAAGGGCTGGAAGGAATTTTAGAGGACGTAGAAAACGGTACTCTGGAAATCAGCGACAAATATGAGGATATTCACAGTTTTGTGGAAGCAACCCTCATCGACCGAATCGGGGACGCAGGAAAGAAGCTTCATACAGGCCGAAGCAGAAATGACCAGGTAGCTTTAGATATGAAGCTCTATACAAGAGATGAGATCATCGAGATCGACGGTCTGGTATACGACCTGTTGACAGCCATTTTAAAGATCATGGAAGAGCATGTGGACACCATCATGCCGGGCTTTACCCATTTACAGAAGGCACAGCCGATTACATTGGCTCACCATATGGGTGCCTACTTCGAAATGTTTAAAAGAGACAGAAGCCGTCTCCATGATATTTATGAGAGAATGAATTATTGTCCGTTAGGCAGCGGCGCACTGGCAGGAACCACCTATCCTTTAGACAGGGAATATGTGGCAGAGCTTCTGGAATTTAAAGGTGCCACAGAAAACAGTATGGATTCAGTTTCCGACAGGGATTATGTAATCGAGCTTTTAAGTGCATTATCTACGATCATGATGCATTTAAGCCGTTTTTCAGAGGAAATCATCATCTGGAATACCAATGAGTACCAGTTTGTGGAGATCGATGATGCCTATTCTACCGGCAGCAGCATTATGCCACAGAAGAAAAATCCGGACATTGCAGAGCTGGTAAGAGGAAAGACAGGGCGTGTCTATGGGGCACTGATGTCCATACTTACTACCATGAAGGGAATCCCGCTGGCATATAATAAGGATATGCAGGAAGATAAGGAAATGACCTTTGATGCATATGATACCGTCAAGGGATGTCTTGCATTATTTACCGGAATGCTCTCTACCATGAAATTCCGCGTGGATAAAATGAGAGACAGTGCAAAACACGGCTTTACCAATGCCACAGATGCGGCAGATTATCTGGTAAATCACGGCGTACCGTTCCGTGATGCCCACGGTATTGTTGGACAGCTGGTTTTATATGGTATCGAACATCAGAAAGCATTGGATGACTTTACCTTGGAAGAATTCAAAGCCATCAGCCCGGTGTTTGAAGAAGATATTTATGATGCCATCAGCATGGAGACCTGTGTGAATAAGCGTCTTACCAAAGGAGCTCCGGGACGCGAGGTCATGCTAAAGACGATCATTAATTATAAGGAATATCTTTCAAAGATGTAATCAGCGGGGCAAAAGACACCCGTTAGAATAGTAAACAAAAGGAACTGAACAAACGAGGAGGATGAAAAAATGAGTGAAAAATTGCGTGTAGGAATTCTTGGCGGAACCGGTATGGTTGGACAGAGATTTATCTCTCTTCTGGAAAACCATCCGTGGTTTGAGGTAGTTACCATTGCAGCCAGCCCAAGAAGTGCAGGAAAAACTTATGAAGAAGCAGTAGGTGGACGTTGGAAAATGGATACTCCAATGCCGGAAGCTGTCAAAAACATCGTAGTGATGAATGTCAATGAAGTGGAAAAGGTTGCTGCAAGCGTTGACTTCGTATTCAGTGCTGTAGATATGTCCAAGGATGAGATCAAAGCAATCGAAGAAGCTTATGCAAAAACAGAAACACCGGTTGTTTCCAACAACAGTGCTCACAGATGGACACCGGACGTACCAATGGTAGTGCCGGAAGTAAACCCGGAACATTTTGATGTGATTGAATTCCAGAAAAAACGTCTGGGAACAACCAGAGGCTTTATCGCAGTAAAACCAAACTGCTCAATCCAGAGCTATGCACCGGTGCTTACAGCATGGAAGGAATTTGAACCATATGAAGTAGTAGCTACAACCTATCAGGCAATTTCCGGAGCAGGAAAAACCTTTAACGAATGGCCGGAAATGGTTGGAAATATCATCCCATATATCGGCGGAGAAGAAGAAAAATCCGAACAGGAACCACTTCGTATCTGGGGACACATTGAAGATGGCGTGATCGTAAAGGCGCAGGAGCCAAAGATTACCTGCCAGTGTATCCGTGTACCGGTTCTCAACGGACATACAGCAGCAGTATTTGTAAAATTCCGTAAGAAACCGACCAAAGAACAGCTCATTGAAAAACTGGTGAATTTCAAAGGCTTCCCACAGGAAGCGAATCTTCCAAGTGCTCCAAAGCAGTTCATCCAGTACATGGAAGAAGACAACCGTCCACAGGTTCAGTTAGATGTCAACTTTGAAAACGGTATGGGTGTATCCATCGGACGTATCCGTGAAGACTCCATCTACGATTTCAAATTTGTAGGTCTTTCCCACAATACAGTCCGTGGTGCAGCAGGCGGTGCAGTTCTCTGTGCAGAAACCTTAAAAGCAAAAGGATATATTACAAAGAAATAAGATTCAACAATTTATGGAAATGAGGCGACTAACCGCCTCATTTCTTTTGACGTCAGAACCTTTTGATGGTATGATGAAGAGTAAGTATAAATGTAACTGTTCAGTAGCAACTGTATCCGGAAGATACTGAATGGACATGTATAAGATTGTATAAGGAATGGGGACTGTATTATGAGCTATGCTGACCAGGTGTTTATAGAAATGTGCCGTGACATCATTGAAAACGGTGTCAGTACAGAAGGAGAAAAGGTTCGTCCAAAATGGGAGGACGGACAGTTTGCATATACCATTAAGAAATTTGGTGTGACAAACCGTTATGATCTGTCTAAGGAATTTCCTGCACTGACCTTGAGAAAAACAGCATTAAAGAGCTGTATGGATGAGATCCTTTGGATCTGGCAGAGAAAATCCAACAATATTCATGATTTAAAACCACATGTGTGGGACGAATGGGCGGATCCGGACGGTTCTATCGGAAAAGCTTACGGTTATCAGATGGGTGTGAAGCATCAGTATAAAGAAGGAATGATGGATCAGGTGGATCGTGTAATCTATGACCTGAAAAATAATCCCTATAGCCGAAGGATCATGACAAACATTTATGTGCATCAGGATCTGCATGAAATGAATCTCTACCCATGTGCCTACAGCATGACCTTTAATGTAACGCAGCGAAAAGATGAGGACAAGCCACGTTTAAACGCCATCTTAAATCAGCGTTCTCAGGACATTTTAGCAGCCAATAACTGGAATGTATGTCAGTATGCGATTTTAGTGATGATGCTTGCACAGGTATGTGATATGATTCCGGGAGAGCTCTTACATGTCATTGCAGATGCGCATATTTATGACAGACACATTGATATTGTAAAGGAACTCATTACAAGAGAAACTTATCCGGCACCAAAGGTAACTTTGAATCCTGAGGTTAAGGATTTCTATCAGTTTACTACAGATGACCTGATCGTAGAAGATTATGTGGCAGGACCACAGGTAAAAAATATTCCCATTGCAGTATAGGAGAGTCGTATGAATTTAATCGTAGCAGTAGATCAAAACTGGGCCATTGGCAACAAAGGAAAGCTTTTGGTAAGCATTCCTTCCGATATGAAATTTTTCCGTGAGGAGACCAGCGGCGAAGGAAAGGTAGTCATCTTGGGAAGAAAAACATTGGAATCCTTCCCGGGCGGACGTCCGCTGAAAAACAGAGTCAACGTGATTCTTACCAAGAATCCGGATTATCAGGTGGAAGGTGCCATTGTCGTTCACAGTGTGGAAGAAGCACTGGAAGTGGTAAAAGAATATGATGATGAGAAAATTTATGTCATCGGAGGAGACACCATTTATAAACAGTTCCTTCCCTATTGCAATCTTGCCCATGTAACAAAGATTTTTCATGAATATGCAGCAGATGCATATTTTCCAAATCTGGATGAGATGCCGGAGTGGACAGTGACAGGTGAGAGTGACGAGCAGACCTATTTTGACCTGGAATATATGTTTGTCCGTTATGAAAGGAAGTAAAAAGCGTCTTGGCAGAAAAAAGAAAGACTAATCGTTTTTGGATATTAGGAAAAAAAGGCCTGGATACCAACCTGATTGTCATCACCATGTTTTTGATCATCTTTGGACTTATCATGGTCTACAGTGCCAGCTATTATAAATGCAGCATTACCAAGGCATTTGGCTATGATTCTATGTACATGCTGAAAAATCAGGCATTGATGTCGGTGGTGGGACTCATTACCATGCTGGTGGTATCCAATATTAACTATCATTTTTGGAAAAAGAAGTTGGTCGTCATGATGGCTGGGGGTCTCTCCATATTTTTAACGCTGCTTCTTCTGACCAGATTTTTTGGGAGTTCTCCGTTAAACCTTTCCATCACAGCCAACGGTGCGACCAGATGGGTAAAATTTGGCAAAATCAGTTTCCAGGTAGCAGAGCCTGTTAAGATTGCGGTGATCGTCATCACCTCCTGGCTGGTGGATAAATACGGAGCTATGGAGCTTCACTGGAAGAAATTCACATTAAAACACTGGTATGTCACAGCTATTATTTTAGCGCCCGGTGTGGGGCTTGCCGGATTTCTTGGAATCATCAGCAGTAATATGAGCAGTGCCCTGATCATTGCCATCATTGGTGTACTTATGTATTTTGCATGGCACCCGAAGTCAGCCATTTTCTATCTGGCAGCCATTGCCGGTGTCGTGCTTGCGGGACTTTTGATCTATGTGATCTCCCAGCAAAATGCGGTGGATGCAGAGGAAGGCTTCCGTCTGACCCGTATCAGGGCATGGCTGGATCCTTATTCCTATCAGTCTGATGAGAGCTTTCAGAGCTTACAGGCTCTTTATGCTATCGGTTCCGGAGGACTTTTTGGGAAAGGACTTGGGAACAGTATTCAGAAGTTAGGACAGATCCCAGAGCCATACAATGACTTTATCTTTGCCATTGTATGCGAGGAACTGGGGGTTATGGGGGCAAGTCTTTTGATCCTTATGTTTATTTACCTGTTATACCGCATTTTTATCATTGCGCAAAGAGCAGAGGATCTCTTTGGAAGGATGTTAGCTACCGGGGTATTTTGTCATATTGCCCTGCAGGTGGTATTAAATATTGCGGTAGTTACGGCAGTTTTGCCCAACACGGGTGTTACCCTGCCCTTTATCAGTTACGGCGGTACCGCCACCATCTTTTTGCTCATTGAGCTTGGTATGGTGTTAAATGTGCAAAAATGGGGAGAACGAAGAAGAGAAGAAGATATTCGTATGGAACGAATCAGATAGGAGGTATGGTGTATGTACAGAGATCATACAAAAGTGATTAAAATTGGGGACAGAGTGATTGGCGGAGGAAATCCGATCCTCATCCAGTCTATGACAAATACAAAAACAGAGGATGTGGAAGCTACCGTTGCACAGATCCTTCGTCTGGAAGAGGCCGGATGTGAGATCATCCGCTGTACAGTGCCTACTATGGAGGCAGCCCTTGCATTAAAGGAAATCAAAAAGCAGATCCATATTCCGCTGGTAGCAGACATTCATTTTGATTACCGTATGGCCATTGCTGCCATGGAAAACGGAGCTGATAAGATCCGTATCAATCCGGGAAATATCGGAAGCATTGACCGAATCAAGGCTGTGGTAGATACAGCGAAAGAAAGAAATATTCCGATCCGAATCGGCGTAAACAGCGGTTCCCTGGAAAAGGAACTGGTAGAAAAATACCATGGTGTGACAGCCGAAGGAATTGTAGAAAGTGCTCTGGATAAGGTGAAGATCGTAGAGGATTTGGGATACGATAATCTGGTGGTCAGCATCAAATCTTCCGATGTCATGATGTGTGCAAAGGCCCATGAGCTGATTGCAGAAAAATGTGCCTACCCGCTTCATGTGGGAATCACAGAATCCGGAACCGTATTTTCAGGAAACATTAAATCCTCTGTAGGGCTTGGCATCATTCTCTCTCAGGGAATCGGAGATACCATCCGTGTATCCTTAACCGGAGATCCTGTAGAAGAAATCAAAACAGCCAAACTTATTTTAAGAACACTGGGACTTCGAAAAGGCGGTATCGAAGTGGTGTCCTGTCCAACCTGCGGAAGAACCCAGATCGATCTGATTAAGCTTGCCAATGAAGTGGAAACACTGGTAGCAGGAATCCCGCTGGATATTAAGGTGGCTGTGATGGGCTGTGTGGTAAATGGTCCGGGAGAGGCAAAGGAAGCAGATATCGGAATTGCCGGAGGAAAAGGGGAAGGTCTTCTCATCAAAAAAGGAGAAATCATTAAAAAGCTTCCGGAAGACCAGCTGTTATCAGCACTGAAAGAAGAATTATTACACTGGGGTGAATAAAGTGCCGAAGTCATTTTTTGAGGTATTCCCGGCGTTAAAGCTTGAGGGAATTTTAGAGGGTCTTT
This sequence comes from uncultured Lachnoclostridium sp., assembly GCA_945786935.1. Taxonomy (GTDB): domain Bacteria; phylum Bacillota; class Clostridia; order Lachnospirales; family Lachnospiraceae; genus HGM12587. Next base: position 16,200 of record CALZFY010000031.1, on the reverse strand, counting down.
GCCGGCAGATGCAGGTAGAGAAGGTGACCTCCAATAAAAAGGGCAATCGCATTAAAATTTATATCGTATGTAAAAAGCTGGTCCAGAAGGAGCAGCTTTTTTGCCTTGAGAAAAAAATAAAGGAGCAGCTGTTCCAGGGGAAAAATGTATCTATTTGCATTGTGGAACGGTTCGAGCTTTCAGAAGCTTATACCCCGGAAAATCTCTATGAGGTATATGAGGACAGTATTCTGGCAGAGTTTCGCAACGACAGTGATTTGGAGTACAATCTGCTTCGGATGGCAGAAGTCTCCTTTGAGCATGAGAATGTGATGAAATTAAAGCTTCCGGCTGCTTTTGTGCCGGATGTGGTGGAGCAGAAGCTAAAGGATGATCTTTATAACATTTTTGCCCATCGCTGTGGTTTTGATGTCAATATTATTCTGGAATATGAAGAGGAACCGAAATATAAGAAGAAGGACCGGGAAGAATTCATTGTAAGACCTCAGCTGAAAAAAGAAGCCGGAGCTGAAAATGTGGCTTCTAAAGGGGGAGAAAATACTCAGGATACAAAAGGAAAGAAAACGGAGGATAAGAAGCCGGAGGAAAAGAAGAAACCTCTGGAGCCTCTGGGAGTAAGAAGAGGCGGCTTTGGAAATGCACCGCTTAAAAGAACTGACAATCCGGATGTTTTCTATGGCCGTGACTTTGATGATGAAACCATTACCATTGATCAGATCGTGGGAGAGATCGGAGAGGTCTGTCTGCGTGGTCAGGTCATGAGCGTGGAGACAAGGGAGCTTAGAAACGGAGAAAAGACCATAGTAAGCTTTGCTTTTACCGACTTTACTGACAGTATCAAGGCAAAGGTATTTTTAAAAAATGAGCAGGTAAAGGAATTTTGCGGCTTTGTATCCAAGGGTGCATTTATCAAACTAAAAGGTGTCGTTTCTTTTGACCGATTTGATAACGACTTAGCAATTGCATCTGTTGTGGGAATGAAGACCATTGGAGACTTTACCAGCTCCCGTGTGGACAACGCACCCAAAAAGAGGGTGGAACTCCACTGCCATACCAAAATGAGTGATATGGACGGTGTTACGGATGTATCTGCCCTGTTAAAGCGTGCAAAAGCCTGGGGCATGCCGGCCATGGCCATTACAGACCATGGCTGTGTACAGGCATTTCCGGAAGCTTATCATACCATTGGAGATAAGGATCCTTTTAAGGTGCTCTATGGTGTGGAAGCTTATCTGGTAGACGATTCCAAGGAACTGGTGGTAAATTCCAAAAACCAGAGCCTGAATGGAAGTTATGTGGTATTTGACCTGGAAACTACGGGATTTAGTTCCATACAAAATAAGATCATTGAGATCGGTGCGGTAAAAGTGGAAAACGGTCAGATTACCGGGAAGTTCAGTACCTTTATAAATCCTCAGGTGCCCATTCCCTTTGAAATCGAGCAGCTCACCGGAATCAAAGACGAGATGGTGATGGACTCCGATACCATTGAAGTGATTCTTCCAAAATTCATGGAATTTTGTGGAAACTCAGTCATGGTTGCCCATAATGCAGCCTTTGATATCGGATTTGTGGAGGAAAACTTACGAAGGCTTCACATTTCCTACGACTTTACCGTGATGGATACAGTCAGCCTTGCCCGGGTACTGCTTCCGGCTCTAAACCGTTATAAGCTGGATACGGTAGCCAAGGCCTTGGGGGTATCTTTGGAAAATCATCACAGAGCGGTGGATGACGCAGGCTGTACGGCAGAAATTTTTGTGAAATTTATTGATATGTTAAAAGAACAGGGGGCAGAAACGCTTGATCAGGTCAATGAGCTCGGAAGTACCTCTGTGGAGGCAATCAAGAAGCTTCCGACCTACCATGCAGTCATTCTCGCCAGAAATGAAACTGGACGCCGGAATCTTTATCGTCTGGTATCCTATTCCCATATTGATTATTATGCAAGACGCCCCAGAATCCCTAAGAGCGTTTATCTAAAATACAGCGAGGGACTGCTCATTGGCTCCGCCTGCGAGGCGGGAGAGCTTTATCAGGCAGTACTTCGGAATGCACCGGAGGAGGAGATCATCCGTCTGGTGAAATTTTATGATTATCTGGAAATCCAGCCGCTGGGAAACAATGCATTTATGTTAAGAGACCCGAAGAGCGGAATTACCAGTGAAGAACAGTTAAAGGATTTAAACAGAAAGATCTGTAAGCTGGGAGAGCAGTTCCATAAACCGGTGGTTGCTACCTGTGACGTACATTTTATGGATCCTGAGGATGAGGTATACCGTCGGATCATCATGGCGGGAAAGGGCTTCTCCGATGCAGACCAGCAGGCACCTCTTTATCTTAGAACCACAGAGGAAATGCTGAAGGAATTTGAATATCTGGGACCGGAAAAGGCGGAAGAGGTGGTAATCACCAATACAAATCTGATTGCAGATATGTGCGAAAAGGTAACGCCGATCCATCCGGATAAATGTCCGCCGGTCATTGAAAATTCTGATAAGACCCTGCGAGAAATCTGTTATAACAAGGCACATGAGATCTACGGAGAAAACCTGCCGGAGGTGGTTGTGGAACGACTGGAGAGGGAATTAAAATCCATCATCGGCAATGGTTTTGCCGTAATGTACATCATCGCACAGAAGCTGGTGTGGAAATCCAATGCCGACGGCTATCTGGTAGGCTCCCGAGGTTCGGTAGGTTCCTCCTTTGTAGCTACTATGGCCGGTATTACAGAGGTAAACCCCCTGGCACCCCATTATATCTGCCCATCCTGCCACTTTTGTGACTTTGATTCGGACATTGTAAAATCCTATGCCGGTAAGGTGGGATGTGACATGGAGGACCGGGACTGTCCGGCCTGCGGTACGCCACTGAAAAAGGAAGGCTTTGATATTCCTTTTGAGACCTTCCTTGGATTTAAGGGAAATAAGGAGCCGGATATTGACCTTAACTTTTCCGGTGATTATCAGAATAAGGCACACCGTTATACGGAAGTTATCTTCGGTGCAGGACAGACCTTCCGTGCCGGAACCATCGGTACGTTGGCGGATAAGACAGCCTTTGGATATGTAAAAAATTATTATGAAGAACGTGGTCAGCACAAGAGAGTCTGCGAGATCGACCGAATCGTACAGGGATGTACGGGAATCCGACGTACTACCGGCCAGCATCCGGGGGGTATCATCGTACTTCCCATGGGACATGAGATCTATCAGTTTACACCGGTACAGCGTCCGGCCAATGATATGACCACCGATACGGTAACGACACACTTCGATTACCATTCCATTGACCACAACCTGTTAAAGCTTGATATTCTGGGACACGATGATCCTACCATGATCCGTATGCTGGAGGACTTAACCGGAATTGATGCCAGAAAGATTCCTCTGGATGAGAAAAAGGTCATGAGTCTTTTCAGAAGCACGGAAGCTTTGGGAATTACGCCGGAGGATATCGGCGGCTGTCCGTTGGGTTCCCTTGGAATTCCGGAGTTTGGTACGGATTTCGTTATCCAGATGCTCATTGATACAAAGCCTACCTGCTTTTCGGATCTGATCCGAATTTCAGGCCTTTCCCATGGAACGGACGTATGGCTTGGAAATGCTCAGACATTGATCCAGGAAGGAAAGGCAACCATTTCCACGGCCATCTGTACCCGAGATGACATTATGACTTATCTTATCCGTATGGGAGTGGAGAGTGAGCTTTCCTTTACGATTATGGAAAGTGTCCGTAAGGGTAAGGGCTTAAAGCCGGAATGGGAAGAGGAAATGAAAAAGCATGACGTACCTGACTGGTACATCTGGTCCTGCAAGAAGATCAAATACATGTTCCCGAAGGCTCATGCGGCGGCTTACGTTATGATGGCTTATCGAATTGCCTACTGTAAGGTATATTATCCGCTGGCATATTATGCTGCATTCTTCAGTATCCGTGCGTCAGCATTCTCCTACGAGATTATGTGTCAGGGGCGGGATAAGCTGGAATATTACTTAAATGATTATAAGAAGCGTGCGGATACCTTAAGTAAAAAAGAGCAGGATCAGATCCGTGATATGAAGATCGTCCAGGAAATGTATGCAAGAGGCTTCGAGTTTATGAAAATTGACCTGTATCGGGCAAAAGCCAAGGAATTCCAGATCATAGACGGTAAGCTGATGCCTTCCTTTGCAAGTATCGATGGTCTGGGGGACAAGGCGGCTGACCAGGTGGTAGAGGCTGCCAAGGATGGTCCATTCCTTTCCAAGGACGATCTTCGTGCAAGAGCAAAGCTTAGCAAGACCATTGTGGATCTGATGGAGGAACTGGGAATTATTGAGGGACTTCCGGAGTCCAATCAGCTATCCTTATTTGATTTTACGTGAGTTCATTTGCAGAGCAAATTTTGCATGGATTTTTGCCGGTGACCGGAACAATTGTGAACAGTCATGCTTTTGCGGTTTACAATTCCGGTAATTCATGCTATAGTGATAGCTGTCAAAATACGGAATGAACATGAGGAAAAAGGGATGAAAGCAGTCGTTTTTGATATCGGAAATGTTCTTGTGAATTTTCGTTGGAGAGAACTGTTCGCCGATCTGGGCTTTGAAGGTGAAAAATTTGAAACAATTGCAAATGCCACAGTATTAAATCCGTGGTGGAATGAGTTCGACAGAGGACTGATGACGCTTCCGGAGCTGATCGATAAATTTTCAGAAAAAGCACCGCAGTACCGGGAGGACATGGAACAGATCTTTGAACATGGGGGAGAGCTCGTATCCTTATACGATTATGCGATTCCATGGATCCGGGATTTGAAATCCAGAGGCTATCAGGTGTATGTGCTTTCCAACTGGTCCAAATCGGTATACGAAAAAACAAAAGATACCCACCTTTGCTTTTTAAGCGAAGTGGACGGCGGTATTATGTCCTTCAGGGAAGGCCTGATCAAGCCGGAAAGAGAGATCTATCAGCTTCTTTGCGACAGATACGACCTTGATCCGAAGGAAGCAGTGTTCTTGGATGACAATGAAGCAAATGTTCAGGCAGCAAGAGAGTTTGGATTGCATGCGATCCATTTTCAAAGCTATGAACAGGCAAAAGAAGAATTAAATAAGTATTTAGAGGAGAAATAAACATGGCATTATTACAGGAATGGTATGCAGTAGCATATGATGAAAAAGCAAACAAAGGTGACATCCAGAGATTCTGGACAAACTATTTCGCACTGGAAAAAAGTGTTTACGAAAAACTTCTGACAAATCCTGAGGAAGAAGTTAAGGGCACTGTCAAAGAGCTGGCTGAAAACTACGGCTTATCTACACTGGAAATGGCTGGTTTCTTAGATGGAATCAACGACAGCTTAGTAGAAGCAAACCCCATCGAGACCATGGAAGAAGATACGGTAGTATCTTTAAAATTTGATAAAGTAAAGCTTTACAAAAATATGGTAGCAGCAAAAGCGGAATGGTTATATGAATTACCACAGTGGGAAAGCATTTTTGATGAGGCTACCAGAAAAGCACTGTATCTGGAACAGAAAAAATCCGGTACCATCATTAAGGACAAAAAGGTAGGACGTAACGATCCATGTCCATGCGGCTCAGGTCGTAAATTCAAACAGTGCTGCGGAAAATAAGCCATAGGACGGAGTTTTCCGCTTAAAAAAATGTGAAAGCCATCTCATCTGTCAGGAGACTGCAAATGAGATGGCTTTTTTCTTTTATCATTATTTTTATCAAAATAACCCAAATGGTATTTTTTTGATCATATTTTCTTCATATAATTGTCGGCGTAGAATTTGTCGAAACGACAAGAAATCATAGAAAAGGAGTTATGTATGAAAGCTGAAAAAAAATACATGTATGGTTCACTGAAGGACAGAATTAGAAATGAATGGCTGATTTATGTTCTGGCATTAGTATTTATTTTTATCGCGGATTCTATAGGACAAATCCGTATTCCTGTATGGAAAGGGACGTTTATTTTATTCCCAATCTTTTTCTCATTGGGTCTTGGTCTGTTGAGTGGTCCTAATGTGCTTAAAATTTTGGATGATTCAAAGGTAAAAGCAGCAGCAGGTTTGGTTGGTGTTGCAATTCTACCTTTTATTGCAAAGCTTGGCATCAATGCAGGTGCAAATATTGACATTGTGATTACCGCCGGACCGGCAATTCTTTTACAGGAGTTTGGTAACTTGGGTACTATTTTTCTTGCTATGCCATTTGCGTTACTCTTAGGTTTAAAGAGAGAGTCTATTGGTGCGGCTCATTCTATCAATAGAGAGACTAACCTGGCACTTATTCAGGATATGTTCGGATCAGATTCTCCGGAAGCGAGAGGCTGCTTATCCGTTTACATTATCATTGGTATGATCGGTACAATTTACTTTGGATTTATGGCATCTATGTTTGCAGCTACCGAGCTGTTCCATCCATATGCTCTTGGTATGGCATCTGGTGTTGGTGCTGGAATTCTGACCTCATCCGCGGTTGCAACATTAACTGAAATTCTTCCGGAATTTGCGGAACAAATTTCTGCTTTAGCAGCAGCAAGTGAAACGATGTCTGGTGTCGATGGTATTTATATGGCAATTTTCATCGGCATTCCTTTGTGTAATAAGCTTTATGCTAAGCTCGAGCCGGTACTTGGCAATTTAGGAAAGAAGAAAGGGGATAAATAATGAGAGCAATTGATTGGATTTTTACACTTATCATTACTGGAATTGGTATGGCATTTGCAAACTTCATCGGTTTCGATGTTGCTTTTTCAGAATCTCTTCCAGGTGTCTTGGTGCTTTTAGGAATTGCACTATGTGCAGCAGGTTTGAAAGCTGTGATTCCGCTGAAACTTCCGGCAGTTGCCTACTGCTCCGTGATTGGTCTGCTTTTAGCCTGTCCAATTTCCCCGGTATCTGAGTTTGTAATTTCAGCGGCAGGAAAAATCAACTTCACTGCACCACTTACAATGGTAGGTGCATTTGCAGGAATTTCTATCAGTAACCAGTTAAAGACATTCTTTAAGCAGGGATGGAAATATATCATTATTACGATCCTTGTCATGACAGGTACATTTTTAGGCTCTCTGTTAATTGCACAGGGTGTTCTGAAATTGATGGGAACGATTTAATATGATGACTTATATTGTTGTTTTTGTGGGAAGCCTTCTTGTGGGAATGAGCATCGGTTGGTGTGGAATAGCAGGCTTCCTGCTTCCTGTTTTATTTATGAATTACTGTGGGCTGGATTCTAATGCAGCACTGTTTATTAGTTTTTTATGTTTCTCAATTTCAGGATTGTTAGGAGCAAAAAACTATGCGAAACGTGGGGAACTTCCGGTACAGCAAGGAATGCTTTTAGGTATAGCCAGTTTATTTGGTAGCGTAGCAGGTGCAATCCTCGGTCAGTACTTTGTTAGTGGCTATATGAAGACCGTTTTGTATTGTGTAGTATTATTCTCAGGTATTTCCATACTATTTCAGGAATTTGTTTTAAAGAAGCAGGTAAAACAAAAATTTTCAGGTTCTTCAGAGGGTGAAGAACCCATTTCAAAAGCTGTTTTGGTAACGGTGGGGATTTTTACATCATTATTATGTGCCCTATCGGGTGCAGGAGGACCGGTACTTGTAATGCCGATTTTGGTGCTTCTTGGTATGCAAATTAAAGCAGCTATCGGAACAGCATTGCTGGATTCGTTATTTATTGCCCTTCCTGCAATTGTTGTTTATGGTTCAAAGGCAGATATTTTATCATTGATTCCATTGCTTTTATCAGCATTTATCAGTCATATGATAGGAATAGAGATTGGCAGTCGTACGGCTGAAAGAATACCTCAGACTCTATTAAAACGAGGAATTGCTGTGGGATCGATCGTTTTTGCTATTTTTATGTTATTAAGGTAGTTAGTATGAATTATGATATTATAATTAAAAACACAAAATATCTTACACCTTCAATGGATGTTCAAGATGTCTCTGGCATATGTATTGCAGATGGTAGAATCAAAAAGATTATTATAAAGTCAGAGGCAGAAACATTTGCAGATACAGATGTAGCGGATACAGTAATTGACGGTTCTCACCTTCTGTGGATGCCGGGAATGACTGACGCACATATTCATACCAGTCAGCAATTTCTAAGAGGACGTTTGTTGGATGTTAAACCGGTAATTTGGAAGAAGGTAAATGTTCCATTTGAAAGTCACCTCACGGAGAGTACTTCAAAGTTATCAGCTGAAATTGCAGCATTGGAAATGATTTCTTACGGTACCACCGGTTTTGTGGATGCCGGTGGCAAATTTGCTGAGGAATATGCTAAAGTATATCAACAAGCAGGTCTTCACGGACGTCTTAGCATCATGACGAATGACAATCCGTTTGCTCCTGAAAGTCTGCGTGCTCCTTCGGTAAATGAGGGTGTTTTGCGCCAAAAAAGAATGGCAAAAAATCTTCAGGAAATCAGTCCGGACGGACGTATTACAGCGATATATTCTGTAACAACTCCTACTGCAGTGAGTGAAGAAATCTATCGTTCAATGTTAGAAGCGGCAATAGAGGATGATATTCCATTTGAGACTCATTTAAATGAATATGCATCGGAGGTAAATGATTTTATTGAGAGGCATGGAGAACGTCCTTTTGTATGGTTAGAAAAAAACAATCTGATACCACAGGAAATGCTTGCAGCACATGCAATTTTCTTATCTCCAGACGAAATGGATATTTTAAAAGAACATCAAATTCGAGTGGCTCACTGTCCATTTTCCAATTGTGGAAAGGGAGTTCCGAATACTCCACAGCTGTTACACAACGGAATCTCTTGTGGCTTTGGTAGTGATGGTGCCGGTCATGGGGGATTGGATTTGTTCCGCGAGATGCGTTTGTTCCGCGGAATTATGAATGTGGTACGGGGAGTGAGTACCGCAGATTCCTGCGTTATGCCGGCAAAGATGCTGTTGAATATGGCAACTTCCGGTGGTGCCGCAGCTCTTTTCTCTGAACATACCGGAAAGATTGAAGAAAATAGTCCGGCGGATTTAATTGCGATAAATTTAGATGTACCATCTTTATGGCCTACGCAAAATGTGGTAAACTCTCTTGTAGAAAGTGCTTCTGGTTCGGATGTACTGCATAGTATTATCTGCGGAAAACTGGTAATGAAAAACAGAGAGATTCTTACACTCGATCAGGAACGGATCCGTTATGATCTTAACTTAGCTGTGAAGAGGGAACCTTGGCTGTTAAACTGGAAATAGAAGGACAAATATCATGACGTACGAGCAATTGTTGCAAATCAAACCGGAAATTTCTGCTATAAGCACAAATTTTCCTTCTCATTTAGATGGACAGTTCTACATTCAGAGCTTCCCACCACATGCATTGATTCATCAAAAGAATACTGAACTGACTAGGGTAGGTATTTTGCTGGATGGAATGTTCCGTGTGGTGAATGAATTGCAGAATGGAAATATTTTCATGATTGAAATTAATGAACCGGTATCATTTACAGGTGAAATTGCTCTGTTGTCAGGTGAAAAGAGAACATCAGTAACAATAGAAACTATAACCGACTGCAAAATTGCTTTTCTTCCTGTAGATGTTTTTGAAGAATGGATCATGAACGATCTTAGTGCGCTCCGATTTCTAAGTGTTCTTGTGGCCAAAAAACTGTATTCGACCAGCTATCATAGAGGGGAGCGCATGTTCTATTCCACCCGATACATTATTCTGAAGTATATTCTTGAGAATGAAGAGCCTGTGCCGTATATGAAAGGACGCTGGATTATTCGTAAGACCAGGCAGCAAATGAGTGAGGAAATAGGTATGTCGGTAAATACTGTAAATAGAACTCTTCAGGGATTCCGCCAGTCCGGGCTTATCGGTATGGAGAAAGGTAAAATCATTTTGACGAAAGAAAACCAAGAATGTGCTTATGAAGCATTACAAGTTTTTATTGCTGAAAACCGAAATGGTGCGAAATGATATCTTATTAGCATTTTCCCTCTTGCTAAAACAACCCAAATGTCTTAAAATGTAGTAGAATATTACAAAACGTTGAAGAGAAGAGTAGGATGGGAAATGTCCCAGAGAGAGATTCGTATGGTGGAAGAATCTTGTCAGGAACTGTCTGAAGACCATCTCGGAGTGGCTCTAATCAAGCCCGGTGATTCCGTTATCATCATGAAAGAAGTGGTATGTGTAAAGCATACAATTAGGGTGGAACCACGGTAGAAATATCGTCCCTGAATAGATATTTTGATATGTCTGTTCAGGGACTTTGTTTTTGTTCAGACATTGGAACAGAAATTTAGGAGGAAAAGAACATGAAAATCACACTCAAAGACGGTTCCGTAAAGGAATACGCAGAAAGCAGATCAGTGTATGATATCGCTCTTGATATCAGTGAAGGACTGGCACGGGCAGCCTGTGCCGGAGAAGTAAACGGAAGAGTCGTAGACTTAAGAACAGTGGTAGACGCAGACTGTGAATTAAACATTTTAACAGCCAATGATGCAAAGGGTCTGTCCACACTGCGTCATACAGCATCCCATGTGCTTGCAGAAGCAGTGAAGAATGTATTCCCGGATGCAAAGCTTGCTATCGGACCAAGCATTGATACAGGATATTACTATGATTTTGAACATGCTCCATTTTCAAGAGAAGATCTTGATAAAATTGAAGCAGAAATGAAAAAGATCATCAAAAAAGGTGACAAGTTAGAAAGATTTACACTTCCAAGAGAAGAAGCGATCAAATTCATGGAAGAAAAGGGAGAGCCTTACAAGGTAGAGCTGATCCGTGACCTTCCGGAAGATGCAGAGATTTCTTTCTACAAACAGGGTGAATTCACAGACCTCTGTGCAGGCCCGCACCTGATGAATACAAAACCAATCAAAGCATTTAAGCTGATTTCTTCCTCTATGGCTTACTGGAGAGGTGATTCTAACAAAGCACAGCTTCAGCGTATCTATGGTACAGCATTTACAAAGAAAGAAGAGTTAGCAGCTTATCTGGAACACTTAGAAGACATCAAGAGACGTGACCACAATAAGCTTGGCCGTGAGATGGAGCTTTTCGCAACGGTTGATGTGGTAGGACAGGGACTTCCGCTGATTCTTCCAAACGGTGTGAAAATGATCACCAAGATGCAGCGCTGGATCGAAGATCTGGAGGATAAAGAATGGGGTTATGTACGTACCAAAACACCACTCATGGCAAAATCCGATCTTTACAAGATTTCCGGTCACTGGGATCACTATAAAGACGGCATGTTCGTGCTGGGTGATGAGGAAAAAGACAAAGAAGTATTTGCCCTTCGACCAATGACCTGCCCATTCCAGTACTATGTATACAAAAACTCTCAGAAATCCTACAGAGACCTTCCTTACAGAATGGGTGAAACTTCTACACTGTTCCGTAACGAGGATTCCGGAGAAATGCATGGCCTGACCCGTGTCCGTCAGTTTACAATTTCCGAAGGACACAATGTCATCCGTCCGGATCAGGCAGAGGAAGAACTGCAGAACTGCTTAAATCTTGCCATCCATGTCCTGACAACCTTAGGATTACAGGACGATGTGACTTACCGTCTCTCTAAATGGGATCCGGAGAACAAGACAAAATATCTGGGAGATGAAGCATACTGGGAAAGCACACAGGATGCCCTTCGCCAGATTCTGATTGAAAAAGGCATTGCATTTACAGAGGCAGACGGAGAAGCTGCATTCTACGGACCGAAGATCGATATTCAGGCAAAGAATGTATATGGTAAGGAAGATACCATGATCACCATCCAGTTAGACTGTGCCATCGCTGAAAAATTCGATATGTACTACATTGACCAGAACGGCGAAAAACAGCGTCCATACATCATCCACAGAACTTCTCTCGGATGCTATGAAAGAACACTGGCATGGCTTATCGAAAAATATGCGGGCAAATTCCCTACCTGGTTATGTCCGGAACAGGTACGTGTACTTCCAATCTCTGAAAAATATATGGATTATGCAGAAAAAGTACGCAAGGAGCTGGTGGCAAACGGGGTAGATGCTACGGTAGACAGCCGTGCTGAAAAGATTGGTTACAAGATCCGTGAAGCAAGACTTGCAAGACTTCCATATATGCTGATCGTAGGCGAGAAGGAAGAAGCAGAGGGACTGGTATCGGTAAGAAGTCGTTTTGCAGGGGATGAAGGACAGAAGAGTCTTGACGTATTTGTTGACCAGATCTGTAAGGAAATCCGTACAAAGGAGATCAGAAAAGAAGAACCACAGCCTGAAAAATAAGGAGAAGACCTATGAAACTGCGGGATAATATCAGGGGAGTACAGCATCTTGGAATCCCGGTATGCTGTATGGAGGAAACAAAGAAGTTTTATGTGGAGAACTTCGGCTTTGAAGTCGTGCATGAAAAAGAAATCTTTTATCCGGAGAAGTTAAAAGCGAGTTTTTTGAAGCTAAACGACCTTGTCATTGAGCTTTATGAGCATAAAGATCTGAAAGTCCGGGAAGAGGCTGCTTCCCGGGTAACGGGTGTATATGACCATTTTGCCATCGATGCGGCAGATTTTGATGACTGGGCTGCAAGGCTCATCAACAAAGGCTTAAAGCTTTCACCGGCGACACCGGATGGCGTGGTGCTCTATGAGACTATCAAGACCAGAGGAATCCGCGGTGTGAATTTTGTCTCTCCCAATGGAGATGTGGTAGAAATCTGCTATGATAATGCCAGAAGCTACGCAGGAAAATCAGGGCTTCTTGGCTGGGACCATCTGGCAGTCCGGGTAAAAGACCTGGAAAAAACCATGTCCTTCTATGCAGGACTTGGCTTTGCCATGACCGGAAACGGCTATCTGGACACTCCGGAGGGCAGGCTCTATATTGCTTTTATGACCTGTAAGGGCTTTACACTGGAATTGATCCAGCTTACCGGTGCGGCGGCTTCTGATCCTGATACCTGGAAAAACGGAAAGATCGACCATCTCGCACTGGATGTGGAAAACATTCAGGATGCCTTTATGGAAGCCAGAAGCTGTGGCTATGATGTATTGGACTATGGCATTCAGGAGCTTCCGCTGTTTGAGCATGGTTGCCGGTTTTTTACGATTAAGGGGCCAAACGGCGAGAAAATAGAATTTAACCAGAAGAACAGATTCTGAGATAATTTATAAAAAGTTTAGGATTTATCATATTTACAAATGATACAAAATATGATTATAATACCGAAACGAACCGCAAAAAGGGAGTAGTTGCATGCTGATGGCATGTCTTAGTATTCGTCAGTACGTCTAAAATAGGCCGGGTACTAAGCAAACTTGATTGAACGAGACTTTTTGTGTACACGATCAGTGTACACAAAGAGTCTTTTTTTTACGCGGAAGTGATGAAAAAAAGGATGCTTGTATACAATTTTGACGGGCACCGCGACAATCTGAGAAACTCGCAAATCCTGTTTCTCGTGATTTTAGGGAAAGGAAAAGAATATGAAAGAAATTTATCAGATGACAAAAAAAGAACTGGTGGAACTCTACCCTGAGGAAAATGGACTGACAGGGGAAAAAGCGAAGGAAATTTTAAAGGAAAAAGGGGAAAATGCTCTGATGGAGGCCAAAAAGAAAAGTGTTTTGTCCGTATTTTTGGGACAATTTGCAGATCTTCTGGTGCTCATCCTCATTGGAGCAGCCATCATTTCCATGGTTTCGGGAAATGTGGAAAGTACCATTGTCATTATTACTGTCATTGTATTGAACGCAGTGCTTGGAACTGTCCAGTATGTGAAAGCAGAGAAATCTCTGGATTCTTTAAAGGCTCTTTCTTCACCCCATGCCAAGGTAATCCGGGATGGAGTCAAATGTGAGATCCCATCCAAAGAACTGGTGCCGGGAGATATTCTTTTACTGGAGGCAGGAGATCTGGTGGCGGCAGACGGACGTATTCTGGAAAATTATTCCCTGCAGGTCAATGAAAGCTCCCTGACAGGAGAATCTGCCAATGTGGATAAAAAGGATACGGATATTTCAGGAGAAGTGGCACTGGCAGACCGTATCAACATGGTATATTCCGGAAGTCTTGTGACCTATGGACGGGCAAGGGTTCTTGTAACCGGTACAGGAATGGATACAGAGATGGGTAAGATTGCCCGACTCATGAATGAAACCAGGGAAAAGAAAACACCTTTGCAGGTCAGTCTTGATAATTTCAGCAAAAAGCTGGCTATGGTGATCATGGTAATCAGCGTGATTGTGTTTGGACTTCGTATCCGGCAGGGTGCGCCGGTGCTTGATTCCCTTATGTTTGCTGTGGCATTGGCGGTAGCAGCCATTCCGGAAGCATTAAGCTCTATTGTGACCATTGTACAGGCCATGGGAACAAAGAAGATGGCAGAGGACAACGCCATTATGAAGGAACTAAAGGCGGTAGAAAGCCTTGGCTGTGTGTCAGTCATCTGTTCAGATAAAACCGGGACTCTGACACAGAATAAAATGACAGTGACGGATGTATACGTGGGAGGAGAGAGGCTGAAGCCGGAAGAAATGGATCTATCCATTCCTCTTCACAGATATTTTCTCTATACAGCAATCTTAAATAATGATTCTTCCATTCGTACAGGAAAGGAAATCGGGGATCCTACGGAGACTGCACTTCTTACCATGGCAGAAAAGGCAGGACTTTTAAAGGCAGGTATCACAGAAGAGGATATCCGTCAGATGATGCCCCGTATGGAGGAGCTTCCCTTTGATTCGGACAGAAAGCTGATGAGTACCAAATACAGGATCCACGGCATTCCTACCGTGCTTACCAAAGGGGCTCTGGATGTACTTTTGAATCGAGTTGTCAGCGTGGCATCCAAAGACGGCATCCATCCGATTACAGAAGAGGATAAAGAAATAATCTTACAGCAGAATCAGAAATTTTCCGAAAATGGTCTCAGGGTACTGGCATTTGCTTATAAAGAATCTGATGAGGAGGAAGTGTTGTCTCTGGAAAATGAAACAGGGTTTATCTTTGTAGGTATGGCTGCCATGATCGATCCCCCAAGGGAAGAGACTATTCAGGCAGTAGGAGATGCCCTCGGTGCAGGCATCAAGCCGGTCATGATTACCGGAGATCACAAGGTGACAGCAACAGCCATTGCAAAACAGATCGGTATTTTCAAAGAGGGAGATCTGGCACTGACAGGACAGGAGCTGGATGCCATGTCAGAGAAAGAACTGGCAGAAAAGCTGGAGCTCATTTCCGTCTATGCCAGAGTGTCTCCGGAAAATAAGATCAGAATTGTGGATGCGTGGCAGAAAAAGGGACACATTGCCGCCATGACAGGAGACGGAGTCAACGATGCCCCGGCTCTGAAAAAAGCAGACATCGGAGTTGCCATGGGAATTACCGGTACAGAAGTTTCCAAGGATGCCGCAGCCATGATCCTGGCAGATGATAATTTTGCAACCATCATTCAGGCAGTGTTAAACGGAAGAAATGTGTACAGGAATATTTTAAATGCCATCAAATTTTTGCTGTCGGGAAATATGGCTGCCATTATGGCCGTGTTATACTGCTCGGTCATGGCACTGGAAACTCCTTTTGAACCGGTACATTTGCTGTTTATCAATCTTCTGACAGATTCCCTGCCGGCACTGGCCATTGGCATGGAGCCTACGGATCATACCTTACTGAAAAACAAGCCAAGAGATCCGAAGGAAAGCATTTTGACCAGATCTTTTTCTGTCAGCATTCTGTCGTACGGAGTCCTGATCGCTGTTATGACCATGGCTGCCTTTTATCAGGGGCATGCTGTCGATGCAAGAACTGCCAGCACCATGGCGTTTGCAACATTGACTTTAGCAAGGCTGTTCCACGGATTTACCTGTCGAAGTGACAGATCCCTCGTAAAGATTGGCCTTGGAACAAATAAGTGGAGTCTGGCAGCCTTTGCGGCCGGGGCAGTACTTCTGACACTGGTTCTTACGGTACCGGTGCTTCAGGGCATGTTTATGGTGGCACCGTTGACAGGTATGCAGCTGGTAAGTATCGTAGGACTCTCTGTTTTGCCTACAGTGCTAATCCAGGCTGGCAAGATGGTGAAGGAAATGATGAAATAGAAAAAGTTTGAAAAAAGATGTTGACTTTTGTTCCCGTTCAGTGTATTATATCCAAGTCGGCTGACGAAACAAAAGTCGACACTAAGAATTATGGGGTCTTAGCTCAGCTGGGAGAGCATCTGCCTTA
>CALZFY010000030.1:0-25526 GCA_945786935.1 uncultured Lachnoclostridium sp. | reverse complement strand
AAAGGTATCTGGAACATTGCATGTGATATTTATCTGCCATGTGCAACACAGAATGAGCTTGACTTAGATGGCGTAAAAACATTATTGGCTAACGGATGTAAAGTCATCGCAGAAGGTGCGAACATGCCTACTACCAGAGAAGCTACTGATTTTGCAATGGAAAACGGTATGTTATTCATGCCTGGTAAAGCTGCAAATGCAGGTGGTGTTGCAACCTCAGCACTGGAAATGTCACAGAACAGCATGAGATTAAGCTGGTCTGCTGAAGAAGTAGATGAAAAGCTCAAAGGTATCATGAAAGATATCTATGCAAAAGTTTCAGATGCAGCAGCACGTTACGGAATGGAAGGAAACTTTGTAGCAGGTGCAAATATTGCCGGATTTGAAAAGGTTGTAGATGCTATGCTGGCTCAGGGTATTGTTTAATAGTAGAATTCTAAAATAATAATGATATGGAGAAGTCCTGTAAACTTAAGTTTACGGGGCTTTTCTTTTGGTAGAAGAAAAAGACCATGATTTATTAAAGAAAATGGATTTACTAAACCTCAATCTTAGGATATATTAATAAATAGGTAAAAGTAATGTCAGCTTTTTTATGATGGAGGAGTTATGGCGACAAAAGCACTGAACCGAAAGGACTTTGAAGTGTTACTGGACGAGACGATCTCATTGATGGATCGTGCCATTATTTTTGCAACCCGTGCCCACTCGGGCACTTACCGAAAAGGGACGAAGATACCGTATATCGTGCACCCCATAGAGGCTGCGGCCATTGTGGCGACCATGAGCGATGACCCTGATATGATCGCGGCTGCGGTGCTCCATGACGTGGTGGAGGATACGGATGCTACCGTGGAGGAAATCGGATTTTTCTTTAATGAACACATTGCGAAGCTGGTGGAGGCAGAAAGTGAGAATAAAAGAAAGAATCAGCCGCCCCAGGAGACCTGGATGCTCCGTAAGATGGAGACTTTGGATTTTTTAAGGAACCATGCAGGCAGAGAAGCAAAGATTCTTGCCCTGGCGGACAAGCTTTCCAATATGCGTGCCATCCACAGGGACCAGCAGATTCTGGGTGATGCCCTGTGGCAGCGGTTTAATGAAAAGCAAAAGGAAAAGCACGCATGGATGTACCGACAGGTGGCGGATGCCTTGTCAGAGCTTTCCGATACCCTTGCCTGGCAGGAATACGATGAACTTGTAAGAGATACCTTTGAGGTGTATAACATATAGTGACGGCTCTCCACATAGGATAAAAAATAAACCAGAGCCAAAAGCAAAAGAAGGAGTAATAATTCATGATCATTGAAATTTTAAAAACAATTCTGATTGGAATCGTAGAAGGAATTACGGAGTGGCTTCCGGTCAGCAGTACCGGACATATGATTCTTCTGGAGGAGTTTGTACACCTGAATGTGACAGAAGAATTTATGAAAATGTTTAATGTGGTGATTCAGCTGGGAGCAATCTTTGCAGTCATCGTACTGTTTTTTCCGAAGCTTTGGCCATTTACTACAAAAGAAAAGGGCTGGATCAAAAAGGATACCTGGATGATGTGGTTTAAGGTTATCGTGGGAGTACTTCCTGCAGCGGTGCTGGGACTTCTCTTTGATGACATGTTAGACGCCATGTTCTATAATTATCAGACTGTTTCAGTGACATTGATCCTCTACGGTGTTCTTTTCATCCTGGTAGAAAACTGGAACAAAAAGAGAAGACCAAAGATTCGCACCATTCAGGATCTGTCTTTCAAAACAGCATTTCTGATCGGTATGTTTCAGGTGCTTTCGCTGATTCCGGGAACATCCCGTTCCGGAGCAACGATTCTTGGAGCCCTGATCTTAGGATGTTCCCGCTATATCGGTGCGGAGTTTAGCTTCTTTCTGGCAATTCCGGTCATGTTTGGAGCAAGCCTTTTAAAGATCGTGAAATTCGGATTTAGTTTTTCGGGTGAAGAGGTTGCTATTTTAGTGACAGGTATGATTACCGCATTTATCGTTTCCATGGTATGCATCAAGCTGTTGATGGGCTATGTGAAGAAACATGATTTTAAAGTTTTTGGATATTACCGAATTGTGCTGGGCGTCATCGTCTTAGCTTACTTTTTGATTTTCGGATAGTATGGGAAATATAACTGTTGAAAAGCCATGATTTATTTCCGTAAGGTACTGAACAGATACCGATACTTTAAGATGAAGGTGGGAATTGCTGTATGAAGGAAAAATTACTGAAAAAATTCGAAGAAATTTATGGAACCAGTGAGGATGCAAAAGTTTATTTTGCACCGGGAAGAGTCAATCTCATTGGAGAGCATACAGATTACAACGGAGGCCATGTGCTGCCATGTGCGCTGACCATCGGAACCTACGTTGTGGCAAAAAAACGGCAGGATAAGAAACTGCGTTTTTTTTCTATGAATTATCAGGAAAGCGGAATTACAGAAGGAGCCTTGGGTGACTTGAAATACCGCCGCAGTAATGGATGGACCAATTATCCCATCGGCATTTTATGGACTTATCAGAAAAAAGGATATCGCATCCACAGCGGTTTTGATATGCTGCTTTACGGAGATATTCCAAGCGGTGCCGGTCTTGGAACCTCAGCTTCCATCGGGGTGGCTTTGGGACTGATGATCCGGGAGATGTTTGAAATCGATGATATTACCAACGAGGACATTGCCTTGTTTGGCCAGTATGCGGAAAATGAGTTCCACGGCATCAACTGTGGAATCATGGATCAGTTCGCCAGTGCCATGGGTAAGAAGGATATGGCAATTTTTCTTGATACCAGTGACCTTCGTTACAGCTATGCACCGTTGAATATGAAAGAATATGCACTCGTCATTACCAACAGCCATAAGGCAAGAGGTGCTTTTGATGCGAAATACAATGAGCGTCGTCATGAATGTGAACGAGCCCTGGCGCAGCTTCAAAGTGTGGCGGCCATTCAGTCTTTGGGAGAACTGACACCGGAATGTTACGAGCAGATCAAGGAAATGATCGTGGAGCCGGTGCTGGTAAAACGAGCAGCTCATGCCGTTTATGAAAACCAGCGGACCATTGACGCCATTGACGCTTTAACGGCGGGTGACATGGCAAGGTTTGGGCGACTGATGATTGAATCCCACCGATCTTTAAGAGATAATTATGAGGTTACCGGAAGGGAGTTAGATACTCTGGTGGAAGAAGCCCTGAAGGTACCGGGAGTTTTAGGATCCCGTATGACCGGCGGTGGCTTTGGCGGCTGCACGGTTACTTTAATGAAACGGGAGGCCATAGAGCATTTCATCATCGAGGTTGGAAAAAATTATACAGAAAAAACCGGGTATTATGCTGAATTTTACAATATAGAAGTGGGAGACGGTGCAAGGGCACTGTAGCAGATACCCAGGGGAGGATTACATGACAGAGGAAAAGAAATCTCAGATTAGAAAATATATTACATGGGCAGAACTGGCTTTGGTATTGATTCTGGTTATTTATCTCATTTATGGACTGGTAACGAAAAATTCCAATCAGCTGATCTTTAATATCATGGCGATCGTTTTAGTGCTTGGCTGTGTGATATTAAATGACATTGTAGAACCGTATTTGACAGAATGTTTTGCGAACATGGATCAGTTTCGTATGGAAGCTTACAAAAAGTATGTATTATGGGATGTGGCATCCATGGCAGGGCTACTCTTTTTTGTGCTGAATTTCACAGAAAACAGTACCATATTTATCTATGGAGGACTCATGTTATTCTTTGTGGGAAGCAGACAGAAACGTCCTTACCGCTCCGCATATCTTGGGGAAGTAACAAAAGAGGATGTAGAGGCGGCAAAACAGGCAGCAGATACCAGTATAACTCACGAGGAATAAGATGGATTTATTTGATTATATGAGAGAACAGAAGATGGAGGTGGAATCGCCTCTGGCGTCCCGCCTTCGTCCGACTACTTTAGAGGAAGTGGTAGGTCAGAAACATATTATCGGAGAAGATAAGCTGCTCTATCGTGCCATCAAGGCGGATAAACTGGGCAGCATTATTTTTTATGGCCCGCCGGGAACCGGAAAGACAACTCTGGCAAAAGTTATTGCCAATACAACCAGTGCGGAATTTACCCAGTTAAATGCTACCGTTGCAGGCAAAAAGGATATGGAAGAGATCGTCCGGGGTGCAAAAGACCGTCTAGGCATGTATGGGAAAAAGACCATCCTGTTTGTGGATGAAATTCACCGTTTCAATAAGGGACAGCAGGATTATCTGTTACCCTTTGTGGAAGACGGGACACTGATCTTAATCGGGGCTACTACGGAAAATCCTTATTTTGAGGTTAATGGGGCGTTGATCTCCAGATCCCTGATCTTTGAGCTAAGACCGCTGGAGAAAGAAGATATTAAGACACTTTTGAGGCGTGCAGTATATGATGAGAAGAAAGGCATGGGTTCCTTTCATGCAGAGATTGACGAGGATGCCCTGGAATTTCTGGCGGATATTTCCGGCGGAGATGCAAGAAATGCACTCAATGCGGTAGAGCTTGGTATTTTAACTACAAAGCGCAGTGAGGACGGAAAGATCCATATTACGTTGGATGTGGCATCCGAATGTATTCAAAAAAGAGTTGTCCGGTATGATAAGACGGGGGACAACCATTATGATACCATTTCTGCTTTTATCAAGAGTATGCGAGGTTCGGACCCTGATGCGGCGGTATATTATCTGGCAAAAATGCTGTATGCCGGAGAGGATGTGAAGTTTATTGCCAGAAGGATTATGATCTGTGCCTCAGAGGATGTTGGAAATGCAGACCCCATGGCACTGACAGTGGCAGTCAGTGCGGCCCAGGCTGTGGAGCGGGTCGGTATGCCGGAATCCCAGATCATATTATCCCAGGCGGCGTCCTATGTAGCCTGTGCACCAAAAAGTAATTCCGCCTGCAATGCGATCTTTGCAGCTATGGATAGTGTGAAAAATGTAAAAACCACAGTTCCTGTGCATCTTCAGGATGCCCATTACCGGGGTTCTGCAGATCTTGGGCATGGAGTGGGGTATAAATATGCCCATGACTATCCAAATCATTACGTAAAGCAGCAGTACCTTCCGGATGAAATTAAGGATGAAAAATTTTATATTCCGTCAGAAAACGGATATGAGAAAAACATTCGGGATTATTTTAAGAAAATTAAAGAGGAATCATAAGAAAAGAACCTTCTGCGAAAGTGACAGAAGGTTCTTTTCTTATATCATGATCGGAGCCTGATAATCAGCCCCTAAAAGTTCTTTTTTCTTGGTTTGAAATTCCCAGAAATAATCCTCCTTAACATCGCTCCATTGATGGGTAAAGCGGTCATAGACCTGTAGATAACCTTCCAGCTTAGGATGGGAACGGACGGTGTTGGTAAGATATTCTTCACCTGTCAGGGGATTGATATCACCCTGGATCACAGATTTTTTGAGAAGATTTGGAACTTTCAGTACACTTCCATCAGCGGTGGTGACCTTCTGATGATAGGAAACAGCCGCAGATGGAGAAGTCGTCTGGCTTGCGGGTGTCAAAAGTTCCGCGGCAGGATAAGGAGCGGAGGGTTCTTCCTTAGGAATCAGTTGGATGGACACCTCGCAGTCCAACAATGCTGCCAGAGTATGCATATCCTGCTCCTGGAAGTTATCCCGACGGAGCCGCTGGCTTAAGTTCTGGCGGGTCATTTTCACTCCTGTTCTGGCTTCATAAATGTTGGCCAGCTCCTGGATAGATATGTTTTTTCTGTTCATCATAACCTTGAGCTGTTCACCGAATGTAAGTTTCATGGAAATCCCTTCTTTCGTATCATGTTCCTGACGTCAGGAATTTTTCCTGTCTTTTATACGTCTTTTATATACCATCATAATAATACATATTTAGCTAACAGTAAACAAAAAAGTTTCGCATAGAACAGGAACACCTTCAGGAAAACTTAAGAAATAATATGCATTTTTTTTGTATTTTTACAGTAGAATCATGTTATGATGTAAATATGATTTATTTTACGAAGCATTTTTTGCACGGATTTAAGCCTTGTATCTGAAAATAAAGGAACAGATATAAAAACTTTTAGGAAAACAAGCGAAATAAAGAGGAGCGATTATGAAAAAGAGATTAAGCAAAATGATGTTGCTGGGAATTGGGGCTGCCCTGTTGCTGACAGGATGTAAAAAGAAAGAAGAAGCCTCTGTGGCAGAAGAAACTCCGGAAATAATTGTGGAAGAAGTGGTACCGGAAACACCGGAAGAAACTGAAAATGAAATTCCTCTTTCTATACATACAAAGGTAAATGATAAGACCTATTATTTTGAGGATGGGGAAAATGCCTATTTATACCTTCAATACTGTGATGTAACAGTGGAAGGTGATGGTTATGAAAAAGTAAAAAGAAATATTGAAAACTGGTCTCTGGAAAGAAGCGAAGGCCTTCGGAGTTTATATACCTCCTTTGAGGAACAGGCAGTAGCTTCAGGTGTACAGGAACAGGAGGATTTTTACGGATATACGCTTTATCAGACAGTTCAGACTGCAAGGGTCGATGACGCAGTGGTAAGTCTTTTGGATGATACTTCTCAGTATATTGGCGGAAATCATGGAGAGTTTTACAGGGAAGGAATCAACTTTGACACTCAAACAGGCAAAAGACTGGAACTTTCCCAACTGTTTACAGATTACGATCATTTTATTGAGGATGCCAAAGAGAGGATCATTTACGAGTTAAAGGATCGTTATGCGGATGAATTGGCAGCGGACTATGAATCGACTGTGGGTGCTATGTGGCAGGATGGGAAAGAGCCCCAGTGGTATTTGGATGCATCAGGAATTGTCATTGTCCTGCAGGAGTATTCTGTAGGTGATTACTCTATGGGTGCTCCGGAAATATGTTTCCCCTACAGTGAATATAAAGCATACATAAAAGAAAACTATCTGCCGGCGGATGGTGATGGGGTGGCAGTTTTTCAGGAAAATCAGGAGGTGTTTTTCACATTACCGGATACCCGGGAGAATGTGTCTTTAATGCTCCTTCGGGAGGAAGGAGAGGATGGAATCTCCTACAGTTCTTTGTGGCTTGGTCAAAGCGAATTAAAGCTGGAGGAATATTTGACATTGGGTAAATCCTATCTTGTCAGACACAATGGAGAAATCTATTGTATGTTAGAGGTGGATCGTGCTTCCGATGATTATGAAACATCTATTTATCGCCTGACAAATGGTATTATTGAGAAAATAGATATGATCACAGCATCTATTGATGGAGGAAATATCAATTCTCATGAGGTAAAAATGGAATCCTGGATTTATTTTCTGGGAACCTACGGTGGCGTGAAAACCTACAGTTTTCAGGATGGGGAACACTTTGTCACAGAGGATATGGAGTATCTTCTGGAAAGAAACCAGTATGTGTTAACAACCAAAACAGATCTTCCGGTACAGTTAGAGGGCGAGGAGACAGAGAGTGTTCTTCCGGCGGGAAGCAATATTATTTTAAATGCTACAGACGGAGAGACCTACGTGAAGTTCACGATACAGGAGACCGGACAGACCGGCACGATGATGGTACAGAGGGATTCAAAGGACCGCTACCTGATTTCAATCAATGGTATCAATGAGAACGATTGTTTTGAGATGCTGCCCTATGCGGGATAAATAAAAAAGAATCTTTAGAAAATGTTTAGAATTTTCTGAAGATTCTTTTTTGTTTTACAGTTTATGTTATACTCATACATGAAACCACGAGGGCAGGAGGAACAGGTGATGAAGGAAACATTTCATGTATTGGTTGTAGAGGATGATGAACAGATCCGTGACGGAATAGAAATCTATTTGAAAAGTCAGGGGTATGAGGTATCCAAAGCAGCCGATGGAATTGAAGGACTGGAAAAGCTTAGGGAAAGGGAAGTACATCTGGCAATTATTGACGTCATGATGCCAAGAATGGACGGAATCCACATGGTGATGAAGCTTCGAAAGGAATACGATTTTCCGGTAATCATGCTTTCTGCAAAATCAGAAGAGGTGGATAAGATCATGGGACTGAATATGGGGGCAGACGATTATGTGACAAAACCATTTCAGCCTCTGGAGTTACTTGCCAGAGTCAATTCCCATTTAAGACGTTATAAACGTTTTATGGAAATGACCGCTGCAGACAAAAAAGAGCCTGAAAATGTATACCGCATCGGAGGTGTGGAATTAAATGAAGACACCAAGGAAGTGCTGGTGGATGGCGAGCCGGTAAAGATGACTCCCATGGAATTTAAGATTTTGTCACTTCTTATGAGAAATCCGGGACGCGTTTTTTCCGCAGAGGAAATCTACGAAAGAGTCTGGAATGAGCGGGCCATCAATACGGATACTGTCATGGTTCATGTAAGAAAAATTCGGGAAAAAATAGAATATAACCCGAAGGAACCAAAATATTTAAAGGTGGTGTGGGGTGTTGGATACAAAATTGAAAAAATCTCATAAATTAAAAAATCTCATCATTGCTCTGGTAGTTCTTTTGCCGGCACTTTTGCTGGTATGCCTGTATCCTAAGATGGAAGAGGCGGCCTATGCAAAGAAAGATCAGTGGGATCAGGAATGGGAAGAACGACAGAAGGAGTACGAAGAACAGTATGCTGGGAACAAAGTTGAAAAAACTGTGGAAATTCCGGAGGACGAAGAAGTTTCTGAAACTACAGAGGCAGTAGACGGAGCAGAAATTACAGAAAATGCGGCAGAGACAGAAAACATGTCAGCAACAGAAAATGCTGCAGCAACGGAAAATAAAGAACTTACAGATACTCCGTCTGAGTCAGAAACTTCAGATGTCTCAGATACAGAGGATACGAGCGCCGAGTATTTTATTCAGGACAATTTTGTCAATTACGCAGTGGAAGCCTGCTATTATGAATATGCCATGATGCTGCAGGATGCTTTGGGGGCAGAGGTCTATACCAGTGTTTTAGAAGAATATGGATGGATCAATGATTACTATGAAATGATAGAAAGCACTCCTTATTATGTACAGTATCTGTATGATTCTGAAAACATTTATGAAAAAACGAACCAGCAGATGAACCAGCAGATGATTTCCCAGGAAGAAATAGAAATGCTTTTGAAAGAAAAAACTCTTGGGGATATGCGAAATACTCAGCTTCGTGGAAACGGTTATTTAGGCTTCTTCTATCTGGAATTTGATGCTTATGGAAAAATTTCAGATATTCGTATGGAAGTTGCAAAGGGTGTAGACTATAATTCCCGACTTTATGAAAGAGCAAAGGCATCTGTTGCCCAGTACGAAAAGGATGTGTTGGCATTTGAAGCTTTAGAAGGAACGGAAATAGATTACAGACAGGTATGTCCGAAAGACTTCCGGGCAGTCTTCTTCCTTTATGAAAATAACAGCCGGTTTGTAGAACAGTATGCGCTCTATGAGGATGTTTATGACCCGGACTTCAGACCATATTATGCTCCTTATGAATACTATTTTGCCACAGGAGCTTACTGGATCGTTCTGGCACTGGCAATCTTTGTAGCACTGGCGGCACTGATCCTTCCTTTCTTTAAAAAACTGGAAACAGGCTGGGAAAAACTGTTTTGTATGCCGTTAGAAGTCATTGTGGTGCTGATAGGTATTGGTATCAGCGGAGCCATAGGCATGGGAATGGCCATGAGCTACAGTACCATGGAGTCCGTAACCCATGAGCTTTTAGTAGACGGCAATCAGATCGAACTGTTAGGCTATGTATTTTCACCTAAGCAGTGCTATGGCGGACTTTTAGTTTTAAATTTCCTTGGATGGGCAGCCTGCTTCTTTGCAGAATACATCTGCGTGGCGCAGCTTCGCCAGTTCTTCTGCGGTCCGAAATATTATATCAAACACAGACTGTTAGGCGTTGTGTTCCTTAGGTGGATCTGGAGACAGTGTAAGAAGCTGTACAAATATGTGACAGACATTGATATCCATGAAAATCTGCACAAGAGTATCGTGAAGATCGTACTGGTAAACTTTGGAATCGTCACAGTGCTTTGCTGTCTGTGGTTTGCGGGAGTCTTCGGAGTCATTGTTTATTCCATCGTGCTTTATATCCTGCTTCGCAAATATGGTAACAAACTGCAGAAACAGTACCAGAGCATCTTAAATGCCACAGGACAGATGGCAGAAGGAGACCTTCATATTACGCTAGAGGAAGATCTGGGAATCTTTGCACCTCTTGGAAAAGAGTTAGAAGGTGTGCAGCAGGGCTTTGCCAAAGCAGTAGCTGAGGAAGCAAAGAGTCAGAACATGAAAAGTGAGCTCATTACCAATGTGTCCCATGACTTAAAAACTCCGCTGACAGCCATTATCACCTATGTGGATCTTCTGAAAAATCCGGAGATCACAGAGGAAGAGCGAAGATCCTACATTGAAACACTGGATATGAAATCACAGAGATTAAAGGTACTCATTGAAGATCTGTTTGAAGTAAGCAAAGCGAATTCCGGAAACGTGAAAATGAATTTCATGGAAGTGGATGTGGTGAAGCTGATGAAGGAAGTGCGCGTAGAACTGGCCGATAAGATTGAGCAGAGCAATCTTGATTTTCGCTGGAATCTTCCAAAAGAGAAGGTAATCCTTGAATTAGACGGACAAAGAAGCTACCGTATTTTTGAAAATCTGATCAATAATGCCATCAAATATGCCATGCCGTTTACGAGAGTTTACGTGGATATTTTAGATAAGGAATCGGAGGTAATTATTACCTTTAAAAACATGTCTGCCCAGGAATTAAACTTTGATGCAGAGCATCTGACCGAGAGATTTGTTCGGGGCGACAGCTCCAGAAATTCCGAAGGAAGCGGCTTGGGACTGGCAATTGCCAAGAGTTTCACAGAACTTCAGAACGGAAAATTTGATATTTCCATCGATGGAGACCTGTTTAAGGTTACCATTAATTTCCTGAAAAAATAGCTAAGAAAAGCCCCCGCTTTTAGGGGCTTTTGTGCGTTTTCATTGACAGAGAATCTTTCAAAATGTATAATAAAGCAGTATCAAATGACAGGAGAATGGGCTTATGAAAAATTATTCCGAAGCAGAAGATAAGCAGTATCATATTCAGGTAGGAAAAGGTGAAGTGGGCCGATATGTGATTCTGCCGGGAGATCCCAAGCGCTGTGCAAAGATTGCGGCTTATTTTGATGAGCCAAAGCTGATTGCAGACAGCAGAGAGTATGTGACTTATACAGGAAAGCTTGATGGAGTACCCGTCAGTGTGACCTCTACCGGTATTGGAGGACCGTCTGCTTCCATTGCAATGGAAGAGCTTTATCGTTGCGGGGCCGACACCTTTATTCGGGTTGGAACCTGTGGAGGAATGCAGCTTGATGTAAAAAGCGGTGATACTGTGATCGCTACGGGAGCGATCCGCATGGAAGGAACCAGTAAGGAATATGCACCGATTGAATTTCCGGCAGTTGCCAATCTTGATGTGACCAACGCCTTGGTACAGTCGGCAAAGGAATTAAAACAGCCCTGTCATGTGGGAGTGGTACAGTGCAAGGATGCATTTTACGGACAGCATGAGCCGGAAACGAAAGCTGTAGGCTATGAGCTGACAGCAAAATGGGAAGCATGGAAACGTCTGGGATGCCTGGCATCTGAGATGGAATCCGCAGCACTATTTGTGGTAGCAAGCAATCTGGGTGTCAGAGTCGGCTCTGTTTTTCTGGTGATGGCAAATCAGGAGCGTGAGAAGGAAGGACTTCATAACCCGGTGGTTCACGATACAGATATGGCTATTCGGATCGCGGTGGAAGCAATCCGCAAACTGATGAAAGAAGATCAGAAGTCAGATTAAACCGGACAAGGTCCGTTTTAATAATATTTTCAAAAGGAGAAAGAAAATGAAAAAGAAACTTTTAGCAGTTTTAATGGCAGCCACTATGGTATTATCCTTAACAGCATGTGGCGGCAACAAAGATGCAGGTACTACACAAACACCTGCAGGGGAAACAGCTGAGGCAGAAGAACCGGCTGCAGAACCGCTGAAAATCGGTCTTGTAACAGACTTAGGCGGTGTAGAAGACCAGTCCTTCAACCAGTCAGCGTGGGAAGGCTTACAGAGAGCAGCTAAGGATCTGGGCGTAGAAGTAAACTACTTACCATCTTCTACAGATGCAGACTATGCTCCAAACATTGAAACATTTATCGATGAAGACTACGACCTGATCATCAGCGTTGGTTTCCTGTTAGCAGATGCTACAAGAGCAGCAGCTGAAGCAAATCCGGATGTTAAATTTGCAATCATTGATGATGCAACCTGTGCAGATCTTGACAACGTTGCATGCTTAACCTTCAAGGTTGAACAGGCTACTTATCTGGTAGGTTATGTTGCAGGTATGATGACTGAAAAAGACAACATCGGTTTCGTACTTGGTATGGCATCTGACACAATGCATCCATTCGGTTATGGATACTGTGCAGGTGCAATTGATGCAAATCCTGAGATCAAATTACAGATGGCAAATGCCAACAACTTTGGTGACCCGGCAACAGGCTCTACTCTGACAACAAACTTTGTAACAAATGGTGCTGATATCGTGTTCCACGCTGCTGGTGCTACAGGTACAGGTGTTATCTCCGAGTGCCAGGCAAAGGGTATCATGGCAATCGGTGTAGACTCTGACCAGAGCTACCTTGCTCCTGAAACAGTGATCACATCTGCTATGAAGCGTGTTGACAATGCGGTATACGCTACAGTAGAGGCACTTGTAAACGGTACTTACGAAGGTGGTTTATCCGTATTTGATATCAACAACGGCGGTGTTGACATTGCTCCTACAAAAGATTTACTGTCAGATGATGTAATTGCAGCTGTTGAAGATGTAAAAGCAAAACTGGAATCAGGTGAAATCACTGTTCCGGCTACAAAAGATGAATTTGAAGCTAAATACGGAGATGTTTACACATTAGACTAATCCTGAACATTTGTAACTTCAAGACAATCCGCTGCCCCCTTTCGGGGCGGCGGAAAAAATTTACGGAGGTAATAAGATGAAAGCAATTTCTATGGAGCGTGTTAATCAGACAAGGGAAACCATTCTTGAGACAATCAAAAGCCCAACACTGACTCATGAACAGAAAGTAAGCAATATGGCCGGACTTGCAGACTCCCTGATGGAAGTCTTAAATGTTCCGGAGGGCCTTGATGAGCTTTTGAATGTTCCAATGGAGGAAAAATGTATCTGTGACCTGTTTGAAGGGCATGCACCGGTACGTCCTCGATATATCATACCTGATTACGCCAAATTTATGAAAGAAGGAAGTAAATTTTTACAGCTTCCTGCACCGACAGATCTTTATGAAGCACTGAACAGTCTTTTAATTTTTTACAAACATGTTCCCAGTGTTACCAATTATCCGGTGTATGTGGGACAGTTGGATGAGCTTTTAGAACCGTTTATTGATACGGTTTCAGAGGAAACTGCGAAAAAACTTTTGAAAAATTTCCTGATCCATGTAGATCGCACAGTGCTGGATTCTTTCTCTCATGCCAACATCGGACCGAAGGCTACAAAAGCAGGCTACCTTTTGCTGGAAGTTGAAAAGGAGCTGGAGCAGGCTGTACCGAATCTGACCTTGAAATATGAAGAAGGTGTGACAGAGGATGCATTTGCACTGGCGGCAGTGGATTGTGCGCTTCACAGTGCAAAACCAAGCTTTGCGAACCATAAAATGTTCTCCTCTGAGCTGACAGAAAACTATGTGATTGCCAGCTGCTATAATGGTTTGGCTTTAGGAGGCGGTTCTTATACACTTTGCCGTCTGATTCTTGGAAATATTGCAAAGAGAGCCAAAAACATTCAGGATTTTAAAGAACATCAACTGCCCTATGTCTTAGATATCATGGCAAGATATATGGATGAGAGAATCCGTTTTGAAGTAGAAGAAAGTGGATTTTTTGAGAATAATTTCCTTGCAAAGGAAGGCTTTATCAGAAGAGATAAATTTACCGCCATGTTTGGACTGGTAGGCCTGGCAGAATGTGTGAACATACTTCTGGAAAAAGAAGGAATGAGCGGAAGATTTGGTCATGATGAAAATGCCAATGACCTTGGTGTGGAAATCATGGATATCATTGATGCATTTAATCAGAATCATACAAATCCCTATTGTGAAGTATCAGGAGGACATTTCCTGCTGCATGCGCAGGTAGGCATCGCAGAAGATGTGGGGGTTACACCGGGAACCAGAATTCCTATCGGGGAAGAACCGGAGGAACTGATCGATCAGCTTCTTGTACTTGGCCGTTTCCATAAATATTTTCCGTCAGGAACCGGAGACATTTTCCCAATTGATGTGACAGTACACAAAAACCCGGAATATGTTCTGGATATTGTAAAAGGTTCTTTCCGGAAAAATTTAAGATACTTATCTTTCTATTCCAGTGACAGTGATGTGATCCGTATTACCGGTTATCTGGTAAAGCGTTCTGAAATCGAAAAGCTGGAAAATGGTGAGGCGGTGCTTCAGGATACCACAGCTTTAGGTATGGGCGCTTGCCATAATGGACATATTTTAGAAAGAAAAGTACGTTAATGAAGGCGGCAGTCAATCGTATCATTCCATTCAGCAGTGTGGATGGACCGGGAAACCGTACTGCAGTGTTTTTACAGGGATGTAATATCAACTGCAAATACTGTCACAATCCGGAAACAAGAGCATTATGTAAAAACTGTGGAGAATGTTTCAAACATTGTCCGGCAGGAGCATTAAAAAAGGACAGGTCAGGAAATCTTATTTATCTGAAGGAAAAATGTGTACAATGTGACACCTGTATTCATGTATGTCCCTGGGACAGCTCACCCAAAACAGAGCAGATGACACCAGAGGATGTCTATGAAAAAGTCAAAAAACAGATTCCGTTTATCAGAGGACTGACCGTATCCGGCGGAGAATGTATGCTGCAGCCGGATTTTTTAGAAGAGCTGTTTCTGCTAGCTAAAAAAGACGGCTTAAATACGATGATCGACAGCAATGGCACCATTCCTTTTTGGGAATATGAGTCTCTTTTAGAGGTGACAGATGGGGTGATGCTGGATATTAAGGCTTTTAAAAATGAGGATCATTGCTACATTACTGATGCAGGAAATGAGATCGTCCTGAAAAATGCGGCATATCTGGCAGAAAAAAAGAAATTATATGAAGTGAGAGCAGTCATTGTTCCCGATCTGTATGACACTACAGAAAGCGTTCGCCGGATGGGAGAATTCCTTCAGACTTATTTGAAATTTGGAGAATTCAGGATCAAGCTGATTGCTTTCCGGCCTATGGGGGTCAGGAAGACCTATGCACATCTTAAAGTGCCCGGGCAGGATTATATGAATGAGCTTGGAGATATCCTGAAAGCTTATGGATTTAAAGACATTATCATTATTTAACGAAGGAGGGGCAAACCTTGGGTAGAGTGAGTCATATGGACGAAAGCACAGTGGTCATTTCCATGAAGGATATTGTGAAGAAATTTGGTGATTTTACAGCAAATGATCACATCAATCTGACTGTTCACAAGGGAGAAGTACATGCAATCTTAGGAGAAAACGGGGCGGGAAAAAGTACCCTGATGAATGTACTTTGTGGACTTTATAAGCCTACAAGCGGCCAGATTTATATGAATGGAAAAGAAGTAAACTTTTCCAGTCCCAAAGATGCCATTGATATGGGAATTGGTATGGTTCATCAGCACTTTATGCTGATTCAGCCATTTACAGTAACTGAAAATATCATTCTCGGAGTAGAACCAACCAAAGGTCTGGTGGTAGATAAAAAGACAGCCAGAGAAAAGGTACTGGAGCTGTCCGAGCGTTATAATATGAAAATCGATCCGGATGCAAAGATTGAGGATATTTCCGTAGGCATGCAGCAGCGTGTGGAAATCCTGAAAGTTCTGTACAGAGGTGCGGATGTCCTGATTTTGGATGAACCTACAGCATCCTTAACACCACAGGAGATCGAAGGCCTGATGGAAATCATCCAGCATCTGACGGCAGATGGAAAGAGTATTATTTTAATTACACATAAGTTAAAAGAGATCACAGCATCTTCGGATCAGTGTACGATCATCCGTCAGGGAAAATATATTGATACTGTAAAAGTAGAAGAAGTTAACGAAAATGAACTGGCAGCCATGATGGTTGGAAGGGATGTCAATTTCCGTGTGGAAAAAACAGAACAGGAGGCCGGAGAGGTCGTATTGGAAGTTCATAATATTCATGCAAGAGATTATCGTGGAGTAGAAATCTTAAAGGGTCTTAACCTGACAGTAAAACGAGGCGAGATCGTTGGTCTGGCCGGAGTAGATGGAAATGGACAGACGGAGCTGGTAGAAATCTTAACAGGACTTCGAAAAGCAGATCAGGGAGAAGTAAAGATTCTTGGCAAAGATGTATTTAATGCAACACCAAAGCAGACTTTTGATGCAGGAATCTCCAGTATTCCGGCAGACCGTCAGAAACATGGTCTGATTCTGGAATTTTCCAATGAAGACAATATGATCCTGCAGCATTATAATGAAGAGCCTTACGCAAAAGGCGGATTTTATAACAGAAAAGCGATTCGAAGCCATGCGTCAGAGCTTATGGAAAAATTTGATATTCGTCCAAGAGGTACAGAAGGAGCTCCTTCCGGTAATCTTTCCGGCGGAAATCAGCAAAAAGTCATCATTGCCCGTGAGGTTTCCAATGATAAAGACCTTTTGATTGCGGTAAATCCAACACGAGGTCTGGATGTCGGTGCTATCGAGCTTGTGCATAAGCATCTGGTAGATTTAAGAAACAGCAACCATGCCGTTCTTTTGGTTTCCTTTGAATTGGATGAGATCATGAGCCTCTCAGATCGTATCGAAGTTATCTTTGATGGTCAGATCACAGGAACTGTAGCTGGAAAAGATGCGGATGAAAAAGAATTAGGATACTTAATGGCAGGAGGAAAGAACGCATGAGTAAGATGAAAAAAATATTTGAGTCCAATGTGCTTTATACCGTCATTGCCATTGTCATCGGATTTTTGATCGGAGCCATCTTCCTTGCTGCAGCAGGAATCAGTCCGGCAGTAGCTTATGGAAAGCTTTTAGACGGAGTATTTGGAAAGCCTAAATTTATGATCTGGACACTGGTTTATGCCAGTCCATTGATCTTTACCGGATTAAGTGTCGCTTTTTCTCTTCGTACCGGTGTATTTAATATCGGTGCGGAAGGACAGTTTGTAGTAGGTTCCATGGCAGCCTGTGCCTGTGGTATTCTCTTAAAGCTTCCTCCTGTGCTTCACGCCATTGTATGTGTGCTGGCAGCAGCGGCAGCCGGAATGATCTGGTCTTCTCTGGTGGGACTTTTGAAAGTTAAAAGAGGAATTCATGAAGTACTTTCCTTTATCATGTTTAACTGGATTGCATTTTATTTATCAAATTTCCTTGTAAATACAGCAACTCTTCACAAAGAAGGAAGCGGGGAAGCAACCAAGGATGTTCTTGAAACGGCAAGAATTTTATTCCCGGAAGGAATCTTAAAGGCACTTGACTGTAAAAGTGCCAACTGGGGATTTGTTCTGGCTGTTGTGATCGCAGTCATCATGTGGGTGATCATTGAAAAGACGACCCTTGGATATCAGTTAAAAGCAGTTGGTTTTAATAAAGATGCTGCAACCTTTGGCGGTATCAATTCCAATAAATCCATTCTGACAGCCATGGGAATTTCCGGTGCTTTAGCAGGAATCGGCGGCGCAGTTCAGGTGTTGGGAATGTCTGCACGTATCAGTCAGTTTGCAGGGCAGGAAGGCTATGGATTCCAGGGAATCACAGTTGCCCTGATCGCAGGCTCTAACCCCATTGGATGTATTTTCGCAGGAATTTTCTATGGTGCTATGAAATATGGCGGTGCAAAACTTACGATGGTAGGTGCTCCGGATGAAGTCATTGACATCATTATGGGATGTGTCATCATTTTCATCGCAATTTCAGGCGTATTTAAAGAAATCTTCACCAAAAAGTTAAAGAGAAGATAGGAGGAGAAGTGAATGGATAGTTTTATCAGTAATTTAGGACTTTTAATCAATGCAACTTTAGTTGCGACCCCTCCGCTTCTGCTCGCAGCCATTGGATCCTGTTTTTCAGAACGAAGCGGTGTTGTAAACCTGGGAATCGAAGGAATGATGACCTTCGGTGCTTTTATCGGTGCAGCCATCGGCCTTGTGGTACACAATGGCTGGATCGCCTTTCTGGCAGGTGGACTGGCTGGAGCGGTTCTTGCCACGATTCATGCAGTGGTATGTATTCAGTTTCATGCCGACCAGACCATTGCCGGTACAGCGATTAATTTCATCGGACCCGGTCTTGCCCTGTTTTTGTGCAAAGCAATTTTCGGTTCTACCGATACGCCGCCTCTGGCAATTTCAGATAAGCTTCCAAAGTTATTTGAAGGCGTATTTCCGGCCGGATCCTTCTGGGGAAATGTATTAAATGTGTATACGGTAGCATATCTGGTATTTGTATTTGCAGCCATTGCAGTATTTATCTTTTATAAGACAAAATTTGGCAGCCACCTTCGGGCGGTGGGGGAACATCCGGAGGCATGTGAATCTTTGGGAATCAGTGTTTACGCAGTGCGCTATATCTGCGTAATCTTTTCCGGCTTTATGGCTGGTCTGGGCGGTGCCTTTGTAACCGTTGCAACCATCAACCAGTTCCGTCCGAGTGTTATTGTAGGCCAGGGATTCATTGCCATTGCAGCTGTCATTTTCGGTAAATTCTCTCCGGGCGGAGCAGCCAGGGCATGTCTTCTTTTTGGATTTTGCAGTGGTGTAAAATCCATATTAAGTATGAATCATGTCATCGACCCGAATATTATTTCCATGATTCCGTACATTGTAACAATCATTGCCCTGATTCTGTTTGTAGGAAAGGCACATACACCTGCAGCAAACGGCAAGCCATTTACCAAGTCAAAATAAGAAATGAAAACGGTATCCGGAATGTACTCGGATACCGTTCTTTGAAAAAATAAAAAATATAGGAGAAATCAATATGTCAATTCCAACACCTCATATCAATGCAAAAAAAGGAGATTTTGCAAAAACAGTTTTAATGCCGGGAGATCCGCTTCGTGCAAAATATATCGCAGAAACCTACCTGGAAAATCCAAGACTCGTAACAAGCGTAAGAAACATGCTGGGATATACGGGAACCTATCATGGAAAAGAAATCTCTGTTATGGGAGGCGGTATGGGAATGCCTTCTGTGGGAATTTATTCTTATGAACTTTTTAACTTTTATGATGTAGACCAGATCATCAGAATCGGTTCTGCAGGAGCCCTGCAGGATGACCTTGATCTGATGGATATCGTCATCGGAATGGGAGCATGTACAGATTCTGATTATGTGAGACAGTTCCACCTTCCGGGACATTATGCACCGATTGCAGATTACGGACTGATGCAAAAAGCCATTGAAACAGCGAAGATGCAGGGAACAAAAGTTGTGGTGGGCAATGTTCTTTCCTCAGATGTATTTTATAACGCAGACGCAACAGTGAACCAGAGATGGAAGGATATGGGAGTTCTGTGTGTGGAGATGGAAGCAGCTGCTCTTTATATGAATGCAGTGAAAGCCAAAAAGAAAGCACTCTGTATGCTGACGATTTCTGACCATATTTTCAAAGGTGTGGAAATGGATTCCGAAAAACGACAGACCGGTTTTGGAAAAATGATGGAAATTGCACTGGAATTAGCATAATAGGAGAAGAGCAATGAAAGCAAAGGAAATATTAAAGCATGTAGATCATACTTTATTAACACAGACAGCGACCTGGGAAGAAATCAGACAGATTTTGGATGATGCTATGAAATATGAAACAGCTTCTGCCTGCATTCCGCCTTCTTATGTGGCCCAGGCAAAAGAGTATGTGGGAGACAGGCTTCCAATCTGTACAGTCATTGGTTTTCCAAACGGATATATGACAACAGCTGTCAAGGAGTTTGAAACAAAGGATGCCATTGCCAATGGAGCGGATGAGATCGATATGGTCATTAACATTGGGTGGCTGAAGGATAAAAAATATGATCTTCTTGAAAATGAAATCCGTACACTAAAGGAAGCCTGCGGGCATAAAATATTAAAGGTCATTATTGAAACCTGTCTTCTGACTGAAGAAGAAAAAATTAAAATGTGTGAAATTGTAACAGCAGCAGGGGCAGACTATATTAAAACTTCTACAGGTTTTTCCAAGGCAGGGGCAACCTTTGAAGATATTGAGCTTTTTGCAAAGCATATTGGACTCAATGTAAAAATGAAGGCTGCCGGAGGAATTGCTTCCATGGAGGACGCTAATAAATTTTTAGAGCTGGGGGCAGACCGTCTTGGAACAAGCAGAATC
The DNA here is from genome assembly GCA_945786935.1 of uncultured Lachnoclostridium sp. Taxonomy (GTDB): domain Bacteria; phylum Bacillota; class Clostridia; order Lachnospirales; family Lachnospiraceae; genus HGM12587. The sequence goes on along the minus strand of CALZFY010000030.1, from coordinate 5,131 downwards.
ATTAAGCTTGTAAAAAATGAAGAGGCAGTCGGATACTAGGAGAAGGCTATGCTGAATAAAGAAATGATTGAAGAGCTGATTGAAATTGCTGTGGATATGACAAAGATGTCCTACAGTCCTTATTCTCATTTCAGAGTAGGTGCTGCACTTCTGGCAAAAAACGGTCAGATCTATACAGGATGTAATATTGAAAATGCGGGATATACCCCTTCTAACTGCGCAGAACGCACTGCTTTTTTTAAGGCAGTCAGTGAGGGCGTGAAAGAATTCCGGGCAATTGCTGTAGTTGGAGGCCCTCATGGGGAATTAAAGCAGCTGACAGCCCCGTGCGGTGTATGCCGGCAGGTGATGATGGAGTTTTGTGATCCAAAAACTTTTCAGATCATTATGGCAACAGATAAAGAAAATTATCAGGTGATGAGCCTGGAGGAATTACTTCCTATGGGGTTTGGTCCAAGGGACCTTGCATAATCGGAAAGGATTTGAGGCATAGTATGAAAAAGATCAATCGTGTATTTGTAGTCGTTATGGACTCGCTTGGTGTGGGAGCCATGCCGGATGCCGGACAGTTTGGTGATGCCGGTGTAAATACCCTGGGGCATATTTGTGAGGCGGTAAATGGGTTAAAGATGCCGAATCTTAGGAAGCTTGGCATGGCAAATGTGATCCCTTTAAAAAATGTACCTGCGATAGAGAAACCTGTGGGATACTATGGAATCCTGAAAGAAAAAAGCAATGGAAAGGATACCATGACCGGGCACTGGGAAATGATGGGCCTGGAGGTGACCACTCCATTTAAGACTTTTACAGATCATGGGTTTCCGCCGGAACTGATCAAAGAGCTGGAGGAGCGGACAGGACGGAAGATCATTGGAAATAAAAGTGCCAGCGGTACGGAAATTCTGGATGAACTGGCGGAGGAAGAAATTGCTACGGGACATATGATTGTTTATACCTCTGCGGATTCCGTACTACAGATCTGTGGAAACGAGGAGACCTTTGGCCTGGAGGAGCTGTATCGCTGCTGCGAGATTGCCAGAGAGATCACTATGAAGGATGAGTGGAAGGTAGGCCGTGTCATAGCAAGACCATATATTGGTAAAAAGAGGGGCGAGTTTAAAAGAACCAGCAACCGTCATGACTATGCTTTAAAACCATATGGAAAGACAGTGCTGGATGCCCTGAAGAGTGCACAGCTGGATGTGATCTCTGTAGGAAAGATCCGGGATATTTTTGACGGAGAAGGAATTACCGAAAGCTATAAGTCAAAATCCTCTGTCCATGGTATGGAGCAGACCATAGAGCTTACAGGGAAGGATTTTCATGGATTATGTTTTGTAAATCTGGTGGATTTTGATGCTCTGTGGGGACATCGAAGAGATCCGAAAGGTTATGCAGGAGAAATTGAAAAATTTGATGAGAAGCTGGGAATTCTTCTGGATTGTTTAAAAGAGGATGATCTTCTGATTATTACGGCAGATCATGGAAATGATCCTACCTATACCGGAACAGACCATACAAGGGAGAAGGTACCGTTCCTGGCATATTCCAAATCCATGGAGGGGTCCGGAAAATTGCCGGAAGCAGATACCTTTGCCGTGATCGGAGCAACAGTGGCAGATATCTTCGGTGTGGAAATGCCGGAAGGAACCATTGGAAACTCTATTTTGGAAAAATTATCCTGAGAGAAGAAAAAAATCAAAAGAATACAGCAGGGAGAAATCATGGAAACCATTGTTATCGGAATTGCCGGAGGAACCGGTTCGGGAAAATCTACCTTTACCAATCGTTTAAAAGAAGAATTTAAGGATGAGGTTGCAGTCATTTATCACGATAATTACTACCGTGATCAGAGCCATATTACCTTTGAGGAACGTAAAAAAACAAACTATGACCATCCGGATTCTATTGAAACAGAGCTTCTGATCGAGCATTTAAAGGAGCTTAAGAAAGGAAATGCAATTCAGTGTCCGGTTTACGATTATTCGCAGCATAACCGTTCAGATCAGGTCATCACCATAGAGCCTAAAAGAGTCATCCTGTTGGAAGGCATTCTGGTTCTGGCAGATGAAAGACTGCGGGATCTCATTGATATCAAAGTATATGTAGAAGCAGATGCTGATGAACGGATTTTAAGAAGAGTTATCCGTGATGTCAAGGAGCGGGGACGTGACATTGAAGGTGTGGTGGAACAGTATTTAACGACTGTAAAACCGATGCATTACCTTTATGTGGAGCCTACCAGAAGCACTGCAGATATCGTGATCAACAGTGGAATGAATCCAATTGCATTTGAGCTGGTCAAGAATAGTATTCAAAACATATTGGAAACAAAATCATAATGAAAGAGGTACTTCAGACTTATATTAAAATCAGCTCCAGCCGCTTTTGGAAGCTGGAAAGCTTTTGTTATCTGTAGGATATCGGAATATAAAACCAGCATTTTGTACAAAAAATATAGCAACAATTCAGTCATATAGCTGAATTGTTGCATGTTGTACAAAACTATATTGACAAAGTATTGTTTTTCATGTAGGCTGTAATTAAATAAAAAATACTTACTCGGTTTGTTACTTCTTCGAAGGCTTTCCCGAAATATTCCATTGATGCAGTGGATTGTTTTGTGTACCTGGAAGAAGTTTTTTGTTTTGTAAGGAGGAAAAAATGTTTAATTTTTTTAAAAAGGAAGAGTTTCAAATTGTAGCACCGGTAGATGGAGATCTGATTTTACTGGAAAATGTTCCTGATGAAATGTTTTCCCAGAAGATCATGGGAGACGGATTTGCGGTAAAACCGGCAAACGGTTCCGTCGTAGCACCGTTAAGTGGTGTGGCAGAAACTGTATTCCCTACAGGACATGCCGTAGGCATTACCACAAAAGATGGCATTGAATGTATCGTACATATCGGACTGGACACTGTGGAATTAAACGGTGAAGGCTTTACTCCACTGATCAAACAGGGAGCAAAGGTAAAGGCAGGCCAGCCAATCGTGAAGTTTGATAAGGAACTTCTGGAAGGAAAGGGATATGAGCTGGTAACGATGGTTGTTTTCCCATCCGGATATGACAAAGAATTTGCCCTTGGAGAGAGAAAGGTAAGTGCCGGAGAGAAGCTTGTATAGATGAAGCGAGGCTACAAAGCCATAAAATCATTGAAAGAGTTATTATAGCTCAAAATAACCAAAAAAGAAAAAAATATATCGAAGAATTGAGTAAAAATCACTAAAAAATATTTGACAATACACTGAAAATCCGCTATAGTGTTTTTCAGAAAAGGAAGATGGAAAGTTGGAGAGAACAGGTGAAAGTAATTCGAAACATCAATAACAATGTATCCATCTGCTTGGATGATAATAATCACGAAGTCGTTGCCTTTGGAAAGGGTATCGGATTTCAAAAGCCTCCCTATGAGATTGAACTGTCACAGATTGACAGAACCTATTATAATCTGGATGAACATTATCTGGCTTTGCTGGATGAGCTTCCGGAAGAGGTCATGGATGTGACAATGGAGATCGTAGATAAAGGAAGTTCTTACCTGGGGATGCATTTAAACAGGGTATTCCTGTTTTCTCTCTGTGATCATATTAATTTTGCGATTCAAAATGCCAAAAAGGGGCTTGTGATAAGTAACCCGATGGTCAATGAGATTCAGCATATGTATGAGAAGGAGATGCTTCTTGGTAAGTGGGCAATCAAACAGATTGAAAGAAAGTTATCTGTAAAATTGCCGTCCGGTGAGGCCGGAAATATTGCCCTGCATTTTATCAATGCAGAACTGTCAGCGAAAAAAGAACAGGATAAGGATGATATGACCCGTTTCGTAGATGACATTACAGAGATCATCGAGAGTGAGATGAATATCATCGTTGACCGAAATTCTTTTAGCTATTCAAGATTTGTAACACATTTAAAGTATCTGCTGAAGAGATTTCATAAGAAAGAAGAATTCGTATCTGATAATGCGAAGATGTACGAGCAGGTGCTGGAGGAATTCCCGGAACTTGGGAAGGCCATTGAAAAAATCAAACAGTATATTATCGTTCAATTGAATATAGATCCCAGTAAAGAGGAGCTTCTGTATTTGATGATACATATGAATCGCCTTTGTGCAAAAGAAGGATTGTAACCTTAAGAGGGCTTTACCTGATGCATATTAGGAAGACGGATTGGTCTGCCTAATTGTATCAGGTTTTTTTATGGGCTAATACGGGGTAGGGGAGCGCGCAGCTTATCCTGTTAGCATAGATCTTAAAATAATAAAATCAAAGAGAGAGGATAAAATTATGGCAAAGTATACTGATTTTTGCAGCCAGATTCTGGAAAATGTTGGTGGAAAAGATAATGTATCTGGTGCAGTACACTGTATGACAAGATTACGTATCACAGTAAAAGACCAGTCCAAGGTGAAAGTGGATGAGATTAAAGCAATCAAAGGAGTTTTAGGAGCACAGTTCTCCGGCGGACAGTTCCAGGTAATCATCGGACAGCATGTTTCGCAAGTATATCCGGAATTTTGTGCAGCAGCAGGTGTTGGCACAGAAGCTGCCATTGATGAAAATTTAGACAAAGAACCGTTTGATATCAAGAAGGTTCCGGGAAAGGTTTTAGATTACATTTCCGGTTCTGTAGCACCGATCCTTCCGATCATGATGGCTGCCGGATTCTTCAAGCTGTTCTATTCCCTGCTTGGTCCGGACTTACTCAATGTAATGCCAAATGAATCTCAGTTTATGCAGATGCTCTACATTGTAGGAAATGCAGGATTCTACTTCATGCCGGTATTCGTTGCATGGAGTGCAGCAAAGAAAATGAATACCAGCATCCCACTGGCAATGCTCTTAGGTGTTTTGATGGTAGACCCTAACATCTTAAACATTGTGGCAGCAGGGGAACCGTTTAAAATTTACGGTTTCATCCCAATGCAGTTAAATAACTATACACAGTCCCTAATCCCGATCCTGCTTTCTGTATGGGCATTAAAGTATGTGTATAGATTCTTTGAAAAAGTGATACCGAATGCAATCAGGGTTTTTGGCGTTCCGTTCTGTACAGTAGCTGTAATGCTTCCTGTAACCTTCTGTGCTCTGGCACCGGTTGGTAACTGGATCGGTATGCTCCTGGCTGTAG
>CALZFY010000029.1:0-26745 GCA_945786935.1 uncultured Lachnoclostridium sp. | reverse complement strand
TAGAAGTAGTTAATAAGAATGATGGCGCAGGAACCTTTGATGTGGTGTTGACTAATGTACAACCGGGATTGGGTGTTAATAAAGTACAGGTTCCGGTGTGGAGTAAGTCAGATCAATCAGACTTATATTGGTATATTGCAAAGAAACAGTCAAATGGAAGCTATATAGCGAATGTTAACCTCTCAAACCATAAGTATAATTATGGCAAATATTATGTGGACACCTTTGTAACTGCCCAAAATGAGATTTATCAGTACACAGGTGGAACAACGATAACCATGAATGTACCAAAATCCGGAATTCAGGCAGTTGGAAATCCAACAGAGACGGTCTATGCACTCACAGCATCCGATGTAGGTGCTCAAGGAGGAGTAAAGTCAGTGAGATTTGCAGTATGGAGCCAGAAAAACGGTCAGGACGATCTCATGTGGTATACTGCAGAAAACAAGGGTCTTGGAAAATGGTCAACAAATGCAATCATTTCTAATCATAGGACTGCAGGAAAGTATTATGTGGATGCTTATGCCCGGACAACTTCTGAAAAAGAAATTTATATCGGAGGAACAACATTCAACGTCCAAGCACCAACAGTCACTTCCGTAACACTTGTTGACTATAATGAAGCATTTGGTGTTTTTGGAGTTGATGTGGAAGGCGTCGAGTCGGTTTCAGGAATTGAAAGTGTTAAAGTTGCTGTGTGGTCATCAAGTGATCAGAGTGATTTGGTTTGGTATAATGCATCAACAGTTTCTGAGGGGAAGTATCATGCAGGGGTAGATATTAAAAATCATGGCTACCATACAGGAAAGTATTATACCGATATATATATAACCACAAAAAATGGTATAAAAATATACGCAGGTGGAGTTTCCTGTTCGATTACCAATGTTACAAACAGTATAGGACGGATATCTTCGTGCAGGGTTCTAGAGGGCACAAGAGAAGAAGTGACTCTTCGCTTTAATATGGAACTAAATAATAGTGTTAATACGCTTGACAGATACTATGTAGTAGAAACGGATCTGTATGACAGAAATGTTGAAAAAGTCTTGATGTCTCATGAAGGTTCCACAGAAACTTCCGTGTTGGATATTGTAATCTCAGGAAAAGACAACGTAAATGCAGCGTTAATGGATGGATTGGCACTGGCGGTAAAGGACGCCAATGGAAATTTGATTCTTGCATCAGAAATCGTAAGTATTTCTAATCCGGAGGCGGTTGCTTCTAATACCAGCCCAATTTTTAAAGGAACCTCAAAAAAAGGACTTCAGGGAATAGCTTATGCAAGCTATGAAGGTGGAAACGATATCGCAGATGCTCGAAATGCAAATACAAAACAGACTCTCCTCAATCTGGATCTAGCATCGGTAGTAAGTCAAAGTCCAAAATCCGGTTATGTTGCATATACATATAAGGGGAAAACCTATTATTTTTCAGCTTTGAATGATTTAAAAAGTAATATTCAGAGCTTGAACTACGGGTATAAACAGTACTTATATGGAAATGATGGAAGAACTCCGGTAGCGGTTACACTTTGTTTGTTATTAAGTTATAATGCAGAAAACAGCTATTTAATTGATCCGGCAGCCAGAACACCAGGACACTCCTATTATATGTTGAATGTAAGAGAAGAAAATGCCCGTGAAACATTAGAAGCACTGTTTTTATATCTTGGAGAAACATTTGGTCAAGGGTATTGTTATGTATCTAACTGGATTCTGGGAAATGAGATAAATTCCAGCAGAGCCTGGAATTACAGTGGCAGTATGGATTTTAATACATATGTAGATTGCTATGCCACTGCTTTCCGGATGCTTTACAATGGTGTAAAAGCGGAGAAGACAGGAAATACTGTTTGCATTTCATTGGATAATGGTTGGAATGCCGCGCCGGATACTTATGCAGGAAAGGCAGTATTAGATACCTTTGCAAAGGACATTCATGCGAAAGGGCCTAATATAGACTGGAGTATTGCATATCACGCATATTCTTATCCTTTAACCAGAGCCGATTTTTGGAATGACTATGGAAATACAACAGACAGTTTATCTACACCATATATTTCCATGAGAAATATCAGCGTCCTGACAAATTATGCAGGCACTCTGGAAAGCATGTATGGAAGAAAAGCGGGAAGTATTCGAGTCTTACTTACAGAACAGGGATATTCCTATTCTGCAGGAGCTGATAATCAGGCTATGGCTATTGTAAGAGGATATTATATAGCAGAGTTTAATGATCGTATTGACGCATTTATTATCAGAGCTATCTTGGATGATCCGGATGAAGCCAGTGGAAATCTTTATTTTGGACTTATGAACAGACGACAGGAAAAACGAACAGCATTTTATGTATACGAATTTATGGACAGTGATTTAAATAAATTCAGGAGTACTTCTGCAGCGGAGGTAGTAACGCCGGAGAACTATGGAAAGTTTAATCGTGCCAAAGAGATTGTGTGTGATACGAATTGGAGTGCGGTGATTCCTGGATTTAATGCTTCTAAGTTGGCAGGGATAAAATAGGGTAAACACTTCAAAAAAACTTAAAGGAAAGGGACTGGTCAATCGACCAGTCCTTTTAAAAATGGAAGAATAGACAAACCCTCTAAAACATGCTAAGATGATGAAAATGCTTACAGATAGGAAAAGAATGTGATGAGGAAAAGGGAAAGATACAAACATTTTTTGAATTTTTTTGCAAATCTACTGATTGTTCTGGTAGAAGCCGGATTATTTACCTATATGTGGTATAGCTGTTATCAAAGAGACGATATCTTTTTCAGAAGAGGTAACTGGGCTGTTATTGGATTGTATGTGTTGATTTTATTTTTCTTTACCCATACTTTTGGCGGATATAAAGTGGGATATCTTCGCATGATTGATATTGCATTAAGTCATGTGCTGGCAATTCTGTGCAGTGGAGGGGTCGCTTATGTGGAAATCTGTATGGTGACAAGGGATTATTCCAATGTGGTTCCGGTGATTCTCATGAGCGGTGCTCAGATAATGTTTGTTCTTCCCTGGACCTACATTGTCAGAAAGCTTTATGATCGTTTGTATCCTCCAAGGAAGATGTTGGTAATTTACGGTGAGTATTCGCCGGAGGACTTAATCAGAAAAATCAATACCAGAAAAGATAGTTACGATGTATGTTCTACAATCAGCTGTTATGAAGATTGGGATAAATTAATCATGGAGATTGAAAAGCATGAAGCGATTATGCTCTGTGATCTGCCGGGAGTCATCCGAAACGATATTATGAAATATTGTTATAGGAGGTCCATTCGTACTTATGTGACACCCAAAATTTCTGATTTGATGTTGCGAGGAGCGGTGGAGCTTCACCTCTTTGATACGCCTTTGCTGCTTCAGAGAAACTATGGTCTTTCCATTACCCAGAGCTTTTTTAAACGGGCATTTGACATTGTGGGATCCTTGATTGGTATTATCCTGGCATCCCCATTTATGCTGCTGATTGCCATTGCCATTAAATTGTATGACGGTGGTCCGGTATTTTATAAGCAGCCCCGTCTTACAAAGGACGAAAAGGAATTCATGATATATAAGTTTCGGAGCATGACTGTGGATTCCGAAGCAAAAGGAGCCAGACTGGCGGCAAAGGGAGATTCCCGTATTACGCCGGTAGGAAATATTATTCGTAATATCCATTTTGATGAGTTACCGCAGCTGTTTAACATTTTAAAAGGTGACATGTCTTTGGTCGGTCCAAGACCGGAAAGAAAGGTCATTGCAGACCAGTACGTAGAAGAAATTCCGGAATTCTATATGAGATTGAAGGTTAAAGCAGGTCTCACCGGATATGCACAAGTTTATGGACGGTATAATACCACTCCTTATGATAAGGTGAAACTGGACATTACTTACATTACAAAATATTCTTGTTGGCTTGATATGAAAATTCTTTTGATGACCTTTAAAATATTGTTCCAGAAGGAGAACACGGAAGGCGTAGATCAGGATCAGATCACAGCAAGCAGGAAATGATCTTAGCTTTGCTATATTATGAAAGGTTTTTGAGAAGATGATAATGGATAAGGAAATAACATTTATAAAAAAGATATTCTATATTCCACTCATTTTAGTTGGAATGGCAATATTGTTTTATGTGCTGCTGATTTTTGTATACAATCTTCCAACAGAAACAATGAACAAACATTTGGTGGAATCTAGCAGTATTTTTCAAAATGAAGGTAGCTATCCAAGAAGAGGAAAACACGGCAATTCTCAACTTGATAACTATACGGATGCAATTATGCTTTTAACAGCCGCATATCCGGAAACAGATAATGTTTGGGTTGGAGCGATTAAAGCAGAAAGATATTCTTTGCCCAAAGAAATAGTGGAAAGCGAATCTCCGGCTGATATATTAGTCTATTTATATCAGGAAAGTAATGAAGAAGCATATAGCTATGAATATGCACGCTACTGGCATGGATATTTAGTGTTCTTAAAGCCATTGTTAATGTTTCTTAATTACGGTGAAATACGGATGCTGATAAAATGTGTTCAGATTGGACTTTTTGCGATCGTTTTGTTAAAGATTTTAAAAAGAGATTGGGGACTGGTGATTCCGTTGATAGCGACTGGTATTTTTTTGAACTTATCAGTAACCACTTCATCGTTGCAATTTAATTCGGTCATAACAATTACGTTACTTGCAATGTTGCTGATCTTGCAATTGGATGCTAAAGATAAAAAACATAGTCTCTATTTTTGGGGTATTGTTTTTTTGATAATTGGATCACTGACCAGTTATATGGATTTACTTACTTTTCCTATGATTTCTTTGGGTATGCCACTTATATTATGGATTATTATTAATTTCTCAGAGAGTATTAGTTCAAATATCAAAAGAATAGCTTTCTTGTCAATATTCTGGGGTGTCGGCTATGGTGGAATGTGGAGCTTAAAATGGATTCTTGGTGCAGTGATTACAAAAGAAAATCTGATGGCTGATGCATTGAAGCAAATCATTACAAGAACCTCGTCCACAGCCTTTGACAATAAAGTAAGTTACCTAGATGTCGTTGTCAGACAAATAGAAAGTTCTCTTCAGCCTTCGTGGGCACTGCTTGTGTTGATTTTATGTGTGTTATGGATGATATATGTGCTGATCAGAAAGAAAGTACGATGGAACCTGCTGGTGACATTGGCCGTTATTAGTTTATATCCGTTCATTTGGTTTTTCTGCCTGAAAAACCACTCGTATATTCATTGCTGGTTTACATATCGTGAGCTTGCCATTAGTCTTTTTGCTCTGTCGAGCTATATAATGTTAGAAATATGTGGGATGAAATACAGCTTAAAGTTGCAAAAATGGAGAATTTTGTAGCATAATTCACAGGCTTATGATAGAATGGTTTCATAAAAAGTTACTGAAATAAATGATTACCGATAGCTGTATTTATAATAACAATGATTGGGTGTAATGAACATATGAAAAGCTTTGGATTATGGTATGAAAAGTATGAAAACAAACCGGATAACACTTCTAATCAGGATGATGAGCTTCGGTTTGCGTTGCATGTCAATTTTTGGTCTTTAGAGGATATTAAAACTACCGGAGATATTAAGGAACCGTATTTAGATATAGGCATCAAAATTGTAAATTATAAGTCTGTAAAGAAATTGATATTTTTTTGCCCTTTCAAATTAGATTCGGACAGTATTCAAGATTTATCTGAAAAGTTTTCGAAAAAAAGCAATGCGAATATTATCTTTAATGACGATTGTGAGATTGAAACCAAAGATAATTATACGATAATTCAAATGTCGAATGAGGAAAGATTGTTGGTTTTCCCACTTTTTACAGTAATAAAGAACGTATGCGAAGTTGAAAAGATTCTGGATACTGAGGGAACAAAAATCATATTTGATTTTCAAAAATTTCATGATTATGTGAAGGGAGTAGAAAAATTAAAGGAACTTAAAACGATTTATATTCGTTTTAGAATAAAAAATACTACGTTGAAGGATTATATATACTTTGATAGTGAGCCTTTGAATAAATCTTTTGAAAGCGCCTTTTCCGGTACACGAATTATTGATTTCAAAGTGAATGAAAAGAGAAACATAGAAGATAGTGTTCGGACAGAGACAATAGTAAATAAAGAGTCCTGGGTAGTTTTTGAAAATATACATTTTCTTGCTATGATGCCTTCTTCATACAATTTGACATCATTTTGTGAAGAACGGATGACTTGTCGAGAATTGGAGCAGGAACTGTGGGATGACTATCTGGGAACTTCGATAGATTTTGGAAAAGGACATGTATTGGCCTATCATTGGAGAAAAAAGAAGGATAGTAAGCCGATAGATGATTTTTCCTGTTTGGTTAAGGTCGATTATTCTAAAACCAAGGTTAAAACAATTTTTACCTATGCTTTAAGTGTAGTGGCATTGGGAATGATGGGAAGTGTTGCTGCTACAGCAGTAGAAAAAGTATGGATAGGTATACCAGTGGCAGGTGCGATTTTATTGTTTGCACTTTGGCTGGGAAAAAGGTGATTGAAAAACCTTGAAAAGCATAGTATACTTTGTAGGTTATAAAGGAAGGAGGAGCTTAGGCGTATGTATAATAACAATCATTTTTTTAAATATTCTGATCTCCCTTTCCAGGAAAAACAGATTTATTTTGAACGCATTTATCAATTTGTAAACCGATTATCATGGGAGTACCCGAATTTTTCACAATGGTATAGGAACTTATTTTCAGAAAATAGGGAACTGAATTCTAATCGGGAAATTATCTTATGTGAAAGTAATTATTCTTTAGCAGGGTTAGCTATTTTAAAGTCTGATGAGCTGGAAAAAAAGATATGTACTCTTCGTGTAGATAAGAAATTTCAGCGACAGGGGATTGGAACAAAGTTAGTTGAAATGAGTTTGGAGTGGTTGGAAGACGATCATCCGATTATCACCATGCATAAAATGAAACAGAATGAGTTTTCTTCGTTACTAACTTATTATGGTTTTCAGCTAGAGCAAACTCAACGTCATTATTATAACATTTTTAGTACAGAACTTGTATACAACGGGATCTTACCAGAGAAGAAAATACTTTTTAACAAAATAGAAATGTTAGACATAGAAAAGTTGTATCGGAGATTTGTGAGTACAGGAAGTAGTAATTTTGAGGCCTTTTTGGAGGAATGCCTTTATGTGTGGTACTTACGAGAAAATGAAAGAAGAATGATAATGAACTCTTAAAAAGAAGCTATCAGTAATAGCTTCTTTTTAAAACTTTGGAGGAATAGATGATTTTCGTGTGTGGAATACATGGGGCAGGAAAAACATCCTACTGTAAAAAATTAAGTAAAGAAATGAATATTCCCTATTTTACAGCGAGCGATTTGATAACAAATAGAGAAAAACAGGAATTCAGAGAAAAAAAAGTACAAGATATCAATAAAAACCAGGAAATATTAATGGAGGAAATTTTAAAAATTCAACAAAAAACGGATCATTACATATTGGATGGTCATTTGTGTTTATTAAATTCTGAAAGTAAAATTCAAAAAGTGCAATTAGACTTATTTCGGAAACTGAGAATAGAAAGCTTAGTTGTTATAGTCGATGGGGAAAAGGAAATAAAGAAAAGGGTTTTGGAAAAGAATGGAATTGACTGGGATTGTAAATTTATAGAACACTTTCAGAATGAAGAGATCAAGTACGCAGAAAAAATAGCACTTCAGTTAAAGATTGATTTGAGAATAGCAAAAGTATCCGATGGAGTAGGTAATCTGTTTGAAAAGAGTATCATATTGCCAATCAAACCAATATATGCAGAAAAAATATTGAATCAAATAAAAAAATATGAGTTCAGGAAAAAAATTTGTGCAGATAATATTGACAAAATTTACCTGTATGCCACAGCTCCTGTTAAAGGTATTGTAGGTGAAGCGGTAGTTGTAGAAAAAATTGTAATGAATAAGGATAAAATGTGGGCTTTAACCAAAGAAAAATCAGGGATTACTTCATCTTATTACGATCAATATTTTCAGAATAGCGAAAAAGCATGTGCATATATGTTGGGAGAAGTAAGACGCTATGACAAATTGGTGCCATTGAAAGATGTTGGTATTTGTTATGTTCCGCAATCATATGTGTATGTTGAAAATATAAAACAATAAGTTGGGAAATTGGTAATTGTTTTAGTCTGAAAGGAAATCGCCTTTGACTGTTAATTGCAGTCAAAGGCGCCTATGCATTGTGTTATCAGAAAACTTTAACAGTTTCAGGTTCGGCAAATAAGATTTCGTTTTTAAATCCGTGTTTTGCAGCCTTTTTTGTCAGTGCGATAGCAGATTTACCGTGTGCTTTGGCGAAACGCCACGCCTCAGCAGGATGTGCATCGGTATAGGCCTCAGCTTCATTGAGTGTCATGTTCCTGATTTCTTTATTTGTTAATCTTGCCATTTTGCTTCCTCCTTTCTGAGTAAACAGAGTACGAATAAAAGTACGTTAATCCAGATTATCTATGATAAAGAGCATACAGAAGGCTCTTAAATCATATTTCAATCCTTACTTTATATATAACAACCACGTTCTTGTATGTCAAGAGCAGGCGAAAAAATTGCTTGTTAAAGAATATCCCGGATGAGTTTCCATCTGCGAGAATGCGATTTTGAGCCACAAGAATATTCAGTTAAGATGACCTATATTCGCAAAGTATTAATTTAACTTACTAAGACTTCCCATACCCAAAATGGGCTTCGCACCTTGAAAATTCAATATTTCAGCTAACAAAATAGACATTTATGCTATAGTTGCCCGCAGTTCAAGTGCATTTTGTAGATATTGCGGAAGTCTGGATACAAAATCAGCAGTAAATGCAGCAAGCTGTTCTTCGCTTAGTTTCAAAATTTCCTGGAGACTTGCCATCAAAGCATCCATCAGAATACAAAGAGATTGTGTGAAAGTGATGTCTGCCATCTCATCTACTAGGAAGAAGAATAATTCTCCTAAGGTTCTCTTGTCTTCACTTTTTCGCTGCTCTAATACCAAAAGCATATATCTGGCAAACATAATGGCTATATGTGCTGTCAGTGCATCGTAAGAGAGACTGTGGCATTCTCCAATGAGATTAAGTGTAGATTTGCATGTTTTGAAAAATACCTCCACCTGCCAGCGTTTTCCATAGATACGGATGATTTCTTCTTCTGAAAGAGTTGAATTTGTATAGATAAAAGCAAGCTAATCCTTACGATTCGCCTTGTTTCTGACACATACGATTTTTGCCGGAATTGGATTTTCTTTTCCAACCATGACATCGACAGAAAGAAGACATTTGGATCTGCCGCGACGCTTCTTGTTTTTGCATAGATCTGTTTGATGTTCAGTTTCTGTCCTTCATACTGATATTGAATGAGGCTGCTTTTCTTGATCATTGCAATCACATCCATCCCGTTGGATTTGATAGCCGTAATCTGAGCCGGATTAGCAAACCAGCAGTCAAACAGCACATAATCGGCAGAAATACCGTTTGAAACGGCTGTATCAAGAAGGTGAAGCATAACCTCCGGTGCTTTAGTCTGTGCCAGTTTTCTACGCTTACCGGCAATAGATCTCTTGTCAAAGTCTTTCGTCGGGCCAATGATATTTGATTCTTTGGAGGATGCGATAAGACAACTGTTAACAGGCATAAATGTATTGCTATCGCTCCATCTGTTGCATATACATGCTTCTGGCAACAAATACATTGCTGAGTTTATATTTCAAAAGCGAAATAGCAGGTACACCTTTTTCTTTGGTACCGTTGCACTTTTTTTAAAGGGATCCAACATTGTGAGACGAAGAAAATCTCTGAACACAATCTAAAATAACTACCTCGTTTGTATTATCTTGTGATATAATGGACATGGACTAAATCCTCCTTGTTATAATGGTTTCTCGTCAACTCCATTATATCAAAAGAGTGATATTTATGCCTTTTTATTGGCTGAAATATTGAATTTTCAAGGTTCAACACACCTTATCGGTGTGGGAAGTTTGAGTAATTAAGAAAAGTAGAAAGCACCACTTTATGTCAGGATTCGGTGAAGAATACAGAATCCACATGAAGAAAGGTGCTTTCTCTTGATGTTTGTTTGCAGTCACAGGATGCTATGTGTTATAATTGAGTAAAATCTTGCCGTAATCGGAGGACTGTGTTTATGAGACATAACGAGAGAAGTGTCGAATTTAATGTAGATGCATATACAGCAAAATTAATTGGAAGAGAAAATGTGTCAAAGCTGGAAGGTGCAGTTTTAGAAATAGTGAAAAATGCATATGACGCAGATGCCAGTCTGTTTTGCCTGTATTATAGTGAGTCTCATAATTGCATTTATATGATTGATAACGGCATAGGAATGCAGGAAGAAATTCTGAGAAAACACTGGATGACAATTGGAAATTCATCTAAGAAAATAAGCTTTAGGACTGCGAAGAACCGTACCCAAACAGGTGCGAAAGGAATTGGTAGATTTGCATTAGATCGCATTGCGGACAGGTGTGAAATGCTGACAATATCGGGTGAAGGCGGGCTTGAATGGCTGGTGAATTGGTCTGATTTTGATGGCAGAAGAAATTTATCTGATGTAAAGGCAAAGCTGTTTGATTCGGATGAGAGCTTGATACAATATGCGCAGATTGACTCGTGGATCAATTTAGAGGTTGCTTCACTAATTCGCAGATTGGATTTGGAAGGAACGGGAACTGTATTTCGCCTGTACGGCTTGCATGATGAATGGTGTGAAAAAACTAGAAAGAAGTTACGAAATCATCTTGAAAATTTGCTGCCGCCGGATGTAGTTGATGATTTTGCCATTTATTTTTTTGATGACGAGACACCGGCAGACGAGGCGAGAATTATCAGTGCGTATCTGGAATCCTTTGATTATAAACTTGATTTTGAAGTGAAGTCAGAAGGCTTGAAAATACAGATCTTAAGAAATGAATTTGATTTCGGAGATCAAGAGGGAAAAGTTCTGGAAGAGGCTGAGATACCGGAGGAAGAAAGGCAATATTTCCACGGAAAAATAAAGGAGTTGCAGTTTTCTTTCCAGGAATTAGGTGAAAAAGAGAATTTAATAGGGGATTATGATGGAGTGCTGTATTTCAACAAAATTACAGCAACAGAAAAAGATACAAAGAAGTTTTTCTATAAAGACATTAAAGGCAGAAAAAATCTCACCAAAGAATTCGGAGGAATCAAGCTGTATCGTGATCATTTCAGGGTACGTCCTTATGGTGAATATGGAGATAATGATTTTGACTGGCTCGAATTATCTGCCCGTAGAAATCGTTCTCCTGCCGGTCTCGGGCATGACAAAGGGCAGTGGCGTGTTGGCTCTGAGCAGTTAATCGGTACAATCAACATCTCCAGAGAAAACAGCAATTTGGAAGATGCGGCGAACAGAAATGGTATCCAGGAGGGAGCCGGATTTGAACAGCTGAAACGAATTATCATTGATGTGATTGCTGAATTTGAACGCGACAGACAATTTGTTGGCCGAAAGCTTGCTGCATATGCCAAAAAAAAAGACAAACTGGCAGCAGAGTTGGAACGTATGAGAAAGCTTGCCGAAGAGCGCAGACGGTGGGAGGAAGAGCAAAAGGAAAAGGAACAATCGGAAGCATCGGATGAGATTCCTGTGGCAGATCCAAAAGAAGTGGAAGCGTTGATTGAATCCATGGAAGAAAAGAAGGATCAGGAGATTCAGGAATTACAGGATGAAATCAAGATGCTGCAGACACTTGCAACAACAGGAATTGTTACGAATATGTTTATGCATGAAATTCGGACGTTGACCAACAATATTGGCTTAGAACTCGATTCTGCCTATGACGCAATTAAATATGATCAAAACATGGAAGATGCATTTGAGAACATTAAGCAGGCGATTATTTTTAAGAAACATTTTGCATCCTGGTTCAGAGTGACCATAGAGTCTGTCAGAAAAGATAAGCGAAAAAGAAGAATGTGTAATATAAAAGAAATGCTTGGAGATTATATTAACACATGGACAATGTTATTAGAGAAAAATGGCATAGAGTTGAAAATGGAGTGTGATGATGACATTTTGTTTAAGTGCTTTCCATTTGATATTGAGAATGTCATTAGTAATCTTATTTCAAATAGTCTGGCATCCTTTGAAAGGGAAACCGAAGAAATATTGGAAATGAAGAAGATTTTGATTTTTATTAATAAAGAAGAGGACGGGTTTGTTCTACGGTATGAAGATACCGGTTGGGGATTGACACCAAGGTATAAAAATCGACCGGAGTTAATTACGGAAGCGTTTGAAAGTGATAAGGGTGGTTTGAATAATGATGAGAGTGACTTGGGTACCGGAATGGGAATGTGGATTGTCAAGAAAACAGCATTAGAGTATGATGGAGATATCGATTTATCAGAAAATAAGAAACTAAAAAGTGGATTTAAGACCATGATTAGTTTTGGAGGAAAGTATGTATAAAATAGGATATATAGATGACGAGCCAAACCAGTTTGATAAATTTCGGAAAAAACTGCAAAGAAGATATAAGGATGTTGAATTAGTATTACTCGATGGATGCAAAACAAAAGAAGAGTTTGTAGAAAAAATTTATGAAACACAGGTAGATGTTCTCTTAGTTGACTATAAAATGGCCGGTACTTTTGGATACAATGGATCTACGCTGATTAGTTATATCAATGATCAGGTAAGAGACCTGGAGTGTTTTATTCTGACAGCCGTGGATCAGGGCAGTATTCAGGACGGGCTGATAGCACAACGATATGTACGCAGTAAAACGATTTTTGATACTGAAGGCGATGATGAAGAAAGAGTAAGGGAACTAAACGAGTTTGTTGATATGCTGAAAGAAAGTGCTGATGTGTTCAGGACTCGCAGGGAACAAAAGCGGATTGAGTACCTAAAATTATTTGAAAAGAGAAAAGAATCCGGGCTGTCCTTGCAGGAGGAGCAGGAGTACTTAAGGCTATACAGGGTGCTGGCTTCCTATGGAATGATAGAGAAACTTCCGGAGAATGTATTGACCTCAAAATTTGAAGAAGATTTAAAGCAACTGCTGGAGGCCGGGGAAGCTATTTTAAGGAAGCATAAATAGCAACAGGGAGAAAAGATATTGAGAGTACATGGGGATAAAATAATTAGGAGAAGAACAGGGGTCACTCAATTGGACGATTATAGGGAAGCAAAACCGTTTCTGAAAGAAGATTTTGGGAAAATGTGTGGCTACTGTGGGAAAAATAGTGATATTATGAAGGAAAGATTTCATATAGACCATTTTGTCCCAAAAAGCCTTGCACCTGAAAAAGAGAAGGATTATTATAATCTGGTATTGGCTTGCCCCAAATGTAACCTGACAAAGTCAAATAAATGGCCAACAAAAAATAAGGATGTGGCAAATAATGGAAGCATTGGATTTGTTGACCCTGCAACGTCAGAATACGATGAACATCTGATAAGAGATGAAAAGGGATTTATCAGAGGAATTACTCCATTAGGCGAAAATATTTGTAAAAGTCTTAATTTTGACGTAAGAAGAACGGACTTGTATTGGAAGATTCAGCAATTATACAAAGTACAGTCGGAATTGGAGGCGTTGGGGGAAGCAAAATTAGATAAAGAAGAACTGTGTTTTTATTTAAAGAGCAACGTCTTCTTAAAAAAGTACATAAAAGAAGCGTTTGAAAAAGGTGAGTAATGGAGAATCATAAGGAAACAGGGAGTTACTATACTCCACATGAGTTGATTGACTTTATGATCAATTATCTGAAAAAGAACCAGCAAGATTTTGCAAATGTTTTGGAGCCTTCCGCCGGTGACGGAAGGTTTCTTTCAGTGTTGCTTTCAGAATGTAAACGGGCAAAGGCAATTGAATTATTTGATGAAAAAGTAAGGGATATTCAAAAACGATATAATTCGCCAAAACTGATTGTGGAAAAAGATAATTTTCTGGATTATGCTCAAAACACTGAGGAAAGATATACATTGATCATAGGCAATCCTCCCTATATTAATCCTAAAATTATGGATAAGGAGGATCTGGCGAAAGCAAAAAAAATATGTGCACTGGAAAATCTTGATGATTCAATGATGCAGAATATGTGGCTTGCTTTTGTTGTAGGAGCAAGCAGACTTTTGGAGAACTATGGAACAATATTTTTTGTCCTTCCCATGGAATTTTTGCAGGTTCAATATGCTGAAAAATTACGGGTACATTTAGAAAGAAAATTTAACACGATACATATTGTTACATTTCAGAAGCCTGTTTTTCCGGAAATTGAACAGGATATTTGCCTGGTCTATCTGACGAATCGAAATCAAAGTCTGCCACATATTCTGTATGAGATTTACAATGATCCCACATGTCGTACCCCGGAATTGGAAAGTGTGATTAAAAAGAATAAACCTTTAAAAAAGTGGTCTAATGCGGTTTTAAGTGACGGAAACATACAGTTACTTATGGAAAAAGCAGCAGCCTGTAAAACAATCAAAGAGATGGGAGTCAGCGCTCCGGGAATTGTAACGGGTGGCAATAAGTTTTTTATTCTTACAGAAGAACAGGTGAAAGCATATAAATGCAAAAAAAATGTTCTTCCGATACTGCAAAAAAGTTCGTACATCTCAGAGAATACAATAATGATCGATGATGAACTGATGAAGGATTTAAGGAAAAAGAAGAAACCGGTGTTTTTGTTGGATTTGTCAGGGGTCAGGAAAGAGGAAATGTCGGAAGAACTGATACAATATCTTGACTGGGCAGGAAAACAGAAGGTTGCAAATATTGAATTAAAAGAGAGATACAAATGTGCTAATCGTGATCCATGGTATGGTGTTCCCATCGTGAGCAAAGGAGACGTTGTTTTCTTTAAAAGGTACCATATGGTTCCAAGAGTGTATAGTAATCGTGCCGATGTACATACCACGGATGCAGGATATCATATAAGGCTTCAAGAGAAATGGTCTAAAGACAGTTTTGTTTTTTGTTTTTATAATTCTTTAACATTAGCTCAATGTGAATTTCAGGGAAGATACTATGGTGGAGGTGTTAACGAGCTGGTTCCAAGTGAGTTTAAGGAATTGCCCATACCATATCGTGAGATTGAAGAGAGTGACATAAACAAACTTGATGAAATGTTTAAAGCAAAGGTCCCGTTAGATGAGATTGTATCATTTGTTAATGAAAGAACGATTGCAAAAGACATGGATAAAACAGAAATTGCAGACATTGAACAGATTCGCAGAAAGCTGATACAAAGAAGATGTGGTGAATGATCTGTTTGTGATGGACACAGTGACTGTTAAGAAATAAAAAAGATATTTAAAGAGGTAAATAATGCAGAAAAATAATATCATCAGCAAATCAGAAAATACACCTTTCCGCACAATACCGGGTGTGTTGATTGTATTAATTATCGTAGTGGCAGCGATGTTGTTTCAGGTTCTTTCCATGAAGAAAGATCTAAAACCTCAGTTGGATGCCATGAGTACTGTGCAGGAAGATGAAATGGTTTCGGAATCGGAAGAAATAGAAATCTATCTCCCCGAAACCTACTACGCAGCTACCGGACTTACTATGGAAATCTATAACAGTCAGATTACAAATAAGTGTAGCTATATCACAGAGTACAATGTCCTTTGGACATGTGACATCGGTGAGAGTCTGGAAAGAAAATATTCCCTGACAGCAACGGAGGAGATGCTGGGGGAACATGAATTAACAGTCTCTGTTTATGACAATGCGTTAAATCTGCTGGCGGAGCGATCCTGCACCTTAAAAGTGGTAGAGGGAACCTTAAAGGAAGGTTTTTCATTGCTGGAGATTGGTGACAGCCTATCCTGCAATGGGATACTCTATCGCAGATTACAGGGGCTGGCAGAGGATCAGATTGTATTCAATGGGACAAGAAGCATTGATGGTTTCTTAATGGAGGGTCGAATTGCCTTTTCAGCTAACGATTATCTAAACGAGACTCCTTATTACCTGGATGAAGGAGAAGAGTGCCATCCATTCTACAATCCGGGCACAGAGACCTTTGATTGGACCTACTATAGAGAATCCACAGGCTTTTACCCGGATGTGGTCCAGATTTTCCTTGGTACAAATAATGTCCAGGCAGGAGAAAGTAATGCAGACGACATTGTGAAGATTGTAGATGCTATCCGTGCAGACGATGTGATGACACCAATCTATGTGGTAAACACCATTTATCAGGGTGGGCAGAATGGTCTTGGCTCCTGGAAAACAAAGCATGGGGAATATCTTTCCAAAGGCTGGAATAAGCAGGAACAGGATCTGGCGGTATTCAATCTGATGGTAGACTTATCAGAAAGATTAGCAGGTTATGAAGATGTGTATCTGGTACCGGCCGGAATCAGTATGGATAGTGAGTATAACTATGAGAGTGTAGAAATTTCTGTAAATCCATACAACGAAGCTACGGAAAAATATGAGACCGATCCGGTACACCCGAACAAAGCCGGATACTACCAGATCGCGGATGTGATGTTTGCCACCTTCTGCGGAACAAGAAATTAAAGAATAGTAAGAGGAAAACAGAAAGTGGTACAGTAAATAGGCCCACTCTTCATTCTTATAAAGATCAGCTTAAGGTTAAGCGAAGCCTCAAGGCACTCTTTATAAGAATAAGAGGGGCCATTTTAATTAGTCTTTATAAATCGTAAAGCTGTCAATCTCATTCCAGGTGTCTGCATCATAGGTGGTGATCGTAAAGCTGTTGTCGGTCACATGTGCCTTGCTTAACTGTGGAACATTATTTTGTACAGATTTTGCTGCCCATGGATAATTGTCATCGGCACCTCTTAAAAGTGCATCGGTAGCACTGCCAAATACGATGTACAGGGGATCCTCTGGATTAGTAAATTCACTTTCCAGTGTCTGATCCGGTCTTGGATCGCAATCCTGATCCAGGAAATAGCTTCTGGTATATACATGGTCATGTCCAGCTAAGAAAAGGTCGATGTCAAAGTTCTCTGCCATATAACCGAAGGTGTAGCGAAGATCTTCCCGAATACCCTGATATTTTTCTACCACGGTAGCAGGAGAATAGTGGCTTACTACCACCCGCCATTTTACATCAGGATTATTTTCAATGGTTTCTGCAAGAAATTGTTCATGAATATCTTTTTCCATAGCGGTGCAGGTATTGATGACCATAAAAAGCACATTTCCCCTGACAAACCAGTAATCACCGTCATTTCCCTGAGAGGTACCTAAAGGACTTTGATTTGGGAAGGAGAAGTGTTCTCCAAAGAAACCGGAGCCCACGTCATGATTTCCCATCAGAGGCATCATCGGGGTAGAATACAGTACTGAGTTGTCCAGATAGTAGTCATATAATTTTGGCTCATCCGGTTTGGCTACCTGATCGCCAGTCACAAGTAAAAACTCAGACTCCGGAATCTGTGTTTTCATACGGTTTAATACTACTCTCCAGATGCTTCTGTGACTGTCGTGGACATCCTCATCACCCAGTCCGATTTCCGGATCTCCCGCAATGGTGAAAGTAAAATCCGTAGATGTAAAATCCGGTGTCTCATAGGTATAGGATGGGGAACTTACAGTTCCATTTTTTACGGTATAAGTATAAACGGTATTTGGTTCCAAGCCGGAAATCAGAGCACTGTTACGATAGTATCCCGGCACAGCAGTGCTTGGTGTGGTAGTTGCCTTTGCTGTGATACTGGAAAATAATCCATCGGTATCAAAACATACGCTTCCCCTGGAACCGGATTTTGAAAACCAGGTAACATAGAGTTCATCTGACTTATTTCCAAACTGGATACTTAAATTTTTGATCGCTCCGTCTGCTTCTAATACAGGCTGATCCAGGTTGTAGTCATGTAGCTCTGACCAGTAGGGGTAGGTTACTTCTTCTGTAGCTGGTTCCTCCACAACAGGTTCTTCAGTGACTGGTTCACTCACTGTTGGAGTTTCATTGACTGATTCTTCCACCACTGTATCCGGAACAGTGACCGATTCTTCCTGTTCTTCCCCACATCCAGTCATGCATAGCATACAAAATGTGAGAAATGTCCATAATATAACGATATTTTTTTTCATAAGCTTCTCCTATGTTGTTGATATAATGAAGTAAACGAATACTTCATTTTTGAGTTTGACCTAACTGTAACGAAAAATGAAGCAAATGTCAAAGCATGTGGAAAATAATTAACGGAAAATTAATAAAAACCTATAAATTGTTTAAGTATTTTCACCTGCCTTGCAATCTCCTGGTGCGAATGCTATAATATCTCCATATATGAGGAAAAAAATATGAGAAAAAAAACCTTAGTGCTTGTCAGTGTTTTGGTTCTGATCACCAGTTTTTATCTGCTAAATCGCTTACAAAGCTCTAATTTTAGACTGTTTAACAGGGTATCCCAAACTCAGGCAGAAAGTCTGCAAAGCTCTTTGGAAAAAAAAGAGGAGTTAAACTTTACTGCACTTTTATGTAACGAGATTAGAGTACCTTTTGATGATGTGACCAATACCTTTTATGTTCCCATTGATATGGAGGAACCTCAATGGGAAAAGATGGACTTTGTCAGTGGACAACCGGAATATCGGATACTATTTCCGGAAGATATTACAGAAAATGATAAGCAGGACAGTATTGCCGGGGGAAGACGGTTTGAGCTATTGGTCTATGATGCTCAGAGCTGGGCATCCTACGGGCTTGTTTTTACAGGACTGCCTGTCATAGACCTTGCAACAAATGAAGGCTTTTATGCAGCAGAGAACATTACCGGAACAGCGGTTTTTTATGACATAGATTTCCTGTCAGCCGGTACGCAAAACTCTGCCTATCGCGGACACATCCGAGGTAATACAAGTCGTTTGTTCCCTAAAAAAGGCTATAAGCTGAACCTGATCACAGAGAATGAGTCGGGGGATATGGTATCTAACAAATTGTCGTTATTTGATCTTCGTAAAGATAATGACTGGATGTTGTATGCCATTTATAATGATGATACAAAAATCCGAGATCTTCTTTCCATGAAGGTATGGGAAATGTTAGGAGCCACAACTGTTTCGGAAAATAGCTTTTATGGTCCGAAAATGACCTACGTGGAGGTATTTGCTGACAACCAGTATTGCGGTCTTTACGGACTGATGGAGCCGGTAGATGCCAAACAGCTGGATCTTGCGGAAGAGGATTATTCCTATAAAAGAAAAAATCCGGGAGGAGTACTGTATAAATACAACGATTTTTCACAGTGTGAGGATCCAACAGCTGAGATAGAAGGCTTTGAGATCAAGGAAGGAAAAATGTATGAGAAATCCTGGATGCCCATGGCTGATCTATCCGCTTATCTGACTTTACCGGAGGAAGAGATGACGGCCAGAGAACAGGATTTGATCAACGAAGACAGTTTGCTTAGAACATGGCTGTTTTTACAACTTATTACCGGTCATGATCATACGGCCAAGAACATGTTTTATGTGGCTAAATATGATGAGTCTCTTGAATATGACTACCAGTTCTATTTTGCACCATGGGATTTGGATCTTACCTGGGGAAATGTATCCGTGGGTGAGGAAAACCCTCTGTTTACAGAATTTAATCCGGATACAGTGGATGACAGGGTTTATTGGGAAACTGCTGACTGGATGATCGATGCTGATTATCATCATGCCAGAGAAAGAGTTCTGGAATTATATCAGCAGCTTCGAACTGAAAAATTAACAGATCAGACATTGGAAGATCTGATTCGAGGCATGGATGACCAACTTCGCAATTCCGGTGCCTTTGCAAGGGATGAGGTGCGCTGGCCGGAAGGGGCACATGCAAAGGATTGCAACACACTGGTGAAATATGCGAAAGAACGTCTGCAATGTCTTGACAGGGCTATAGAAAACTTTGAATATTTCGATCAATAACAGAGATTCTCGGAAAGGAGAGGCTATAGAAGGTGCAGCAAAGCAACGAACCAAAATATCGTCATGAGTTAAAATATATCTGCACTGCTGCTGAGCTTGCCATGATAGAGGGGCGGATCCATCATTTGATCCCTTTAGATTCCCATGCGGGAGAGAATGGCATGTATCAGATCCGCAGTTTATATTTTGACGATTACTATGACAGATGTTATTATGAAAATGAAAACGGTACGGATCCAAGGGAGAAGTTCCGCATCCGTATCTATAATGGAAAGACAGACAAGATCAGTCTGGAATTAAAGAAAAAAGAAAGAGGAAAGACCTTGAAGCTTTCCTGTCCGTTGACGGAGGAGCAGTGTCGGATGCTCATGAGAGGGGAAGTGTTGCCGGACAGTGACGAGTACCCGCCGGTTTTACAAAAACTGCTTCTTCAGATGAAAACGGCAATGTTAAGGCCAAAGATTATTGTGGAGTATGATCGTGTTCCCTATGTTTATAAACTGGGTAACGTACGGATTACTTTGGATAAGAACATTTCATCTTCGTTGGCCATTGATAGGTTTTTAGATCCGACGATCCATAAAAGACCGATCATGCCTGCAGGCCAGCATGTGCTGGAAGTAAAATTCGATGAGTTTCTGCCTGACTACATTTATCAGGCATTACAGCTTAGGAATCTTCGGCAGACAGCATTTTCGAAGTTTTATTTATGTCGTAAGTTTTCCTGATGATTCCTGCCTGGAAGGTAGTGAAAAGATATTATTCAGGATAAAATCAGCAAACACGTAAACAATAGTAACAGTTCAGAAGTCATTATAGGAGAGGCACTGAACAAATAAAGATCAAAAAGGAGAGTACATAGGATATGTCAAATTTTTCAGATATTTTTAAAAAATCATTTTTAGAGGGTTTTACAGGAGGGGACATCAGCACAGGCCGTATTGTGGCAACTCTGGTTGTGACAGCACTGATCGCCCTTTACATTTTCGCAATCTACAGAGTAGTGACCAGAAAGACTTTTTATTCTAAGACCTTTAATATTTCACTGGTGGCTCTGGCAGTTGTGACAGCAGCCATTATTCTGGCTATGCAGTCGAACCTGGTAATTTCCCTTGGTATGGTTGGTGCACTGTCTATCATCCGTTTCCGTACTGCCATCAAAGATCCCATGGACCTGGTATTTTTATTCTGGGCAATTTCCGTTGGTATTATTTGCGGTGCAGGACTTTATGAGATTGCATTGTTAACCTCTCTTCTGGTGACTGTAGGAATTATTGGTCTGGACCTTTTGCCTACTTCCAAGGCTCCCATGATCCTTGTGGTAAATGCAACTTCTCTGGACGCTGAAGCAGAAGTTTTAGATGCAGTGAAAGCATCCGGCAAGGTATGTAAGGTAAAATCCAGAAACTTTAGCGTGGGCCACCTGGATCTGATCATTGAGGTTCGCACCAAAGGAGAAGCGGAACTTGTGAAAGCAGTGTCAGATATCGAGACGGTGTCTTCTGTATCACTGCTCTCTCATGATGGAGAAGTAACTTTCTAGGAGTTTTGTATGGCGAAGGTATTTTCTTTGATGTCCCGTCTTTATGGGGAAGTTAAAAAAAACGGGGTGTCAAACACTTATTATAAGGTAGTGGAAAAGCAGGTTAAAAACCAGGCACAGAAAGATTATGAAGATGAGAGACTGGCAGCACTTCCCACGAAGGAGGAGCTTGAGCGCCAGAAAAAGATTCTTTTTATGAAGGATCTGACCTTCAGCATCGTTGTACCTGCCTATGAGACACCGGCGCTTTACTTAAAACAAATGATAGAGTCTGTCCTTGGACAGACTTTTTGTCGTGTAGAACTTTGCATTGCCGATGGCAGCAGAAGCGATGCAGTGGAAAAGACAGTTTCCGTCTATGCTTCCACGGACAGCCGTATCAAGTATCAGCGGTTAGAGGAAAATAAGGGGATTTCGGAAAATACCAATGCTGCCCTTGCCATGGCCACCGGAGACTATATCGGTCTTTTGGATCATGACGATCTTTTAGAGCGTCATGCCCTTTATGAAATGCGTTTGGCCATAGCAAAGAACCCGGAGGCAGACGTACTGTACTCTGATGAAGACAAGGTATCCTTCGATCTTACCCATTATTTTGAGCCTCACTTCAAACCGGATTATAATCCGGATCTTCTTAGAAGCAACAATTACATCTGTCATTTTCTTGTTTTTAAAAGAAATCTTCTGGAAACGGTTGGCGGATTTCATCAGGAATTTGACGGAGCCCAGGATTATGATCTGGTGCTGCGTCTGACAGAAGCAGCAAAATGTGTGGTACATATTCCGAAGGTTCTTTATCACTGGCGAAGCCACGAGGCATCCACTGCCACCAATCCCATGAGCAAGCTTTATGCCTACGAGGCAGGAAGAAAGGCTGTGGAGGCACATCTAAAAAGATGTGAGGAAGAGGGAACGGTATCAGATACCAGATTTTATGGGTTTTATCAGACAACTTATAAAGTGCCGGAAGAATTGTCTGTAGATTTGATGGTATATGATTGTAATGGTGAAAATCATAAGAAAATATTAAACATTTTTTCATCTGAATTTCATAGACAAACCAGGGGAAATGTTATATATTATGATAATGAATTTAACAAATTTGTAATATTTGCCAAAGAACAGAAGCTGGAAAGTCAGGTTCTTTTATTTGTGAGAGCAGATCTTTTGGAAACGCCGCCAAGTCAGCTGATCCAGTTGGCAGTCAATTGCTTACGAAAGGGTATTGGCATGGCTGGCGGACGGATCCTGTCTGAGAAGGGTGTGCTACTCGGCGGCAGAATGGAACCGGGGGAAGATGGAAAACTTTCCTTTGCCGATGCAGGACTTGCAAAAGGCTTTACCGGTTATTTTCATAAGGCTATCCTGCAGCAGAACACAAAAGGAGTGCCCTTTGAATTGTTTGCTGTCAGAAGAGAGCTCTTTGAACAGTGGAATCCAAAAGAGTATGCATCCTCTGAGGAAGCCATGCAGGAGTTATGTGCCTTTGTAGAATCACAGGGCTTTCAAATTACCTATGTGCCTTCGGTCACAGGTGTTCGTAAGTCATAGAAAGGGATATTATGAGTGAGTTATCTATCGTAATCCCCAATTATAATGGTAAGCATTTTTTAGAAGATTGTCTGAAGGCAGTCTTTGCACAGGAAATACAGGAGATAGAGGTCATCGTTGTGGATAATGGTTCCACTGACGGCAGCCTGCAATATTTAGAAAAGTTCCCACAGGTTCATACCATTGCATTGGACAAAAATTATGGTTTTTGCGGTGCAGTCAATGCCGGAATCAGAGAAACTGCGGGGGAGTTTGTGATTCTTCTTAACAATGATACCGAGGTTGACCCGCATTTCGCAGAGGAGCTTTTGAAGGTGATCAAAAGCGATGAGCGTATTTTTTCCTGCTCCTCGAAAATGGTACAGTTTTCTGATCGCACCCGTATGGATGACGCAGGAGATTATTATTGTGCCCTTGGATGGGCTTTTGGAAGAGGAAAAGGTCACCTGGTGGAAAATTATGACAGGCAGGTGGATGTGTTTGCAGCCTGTGCCGGTGCAGCGATTTACCGTAAGTCATTGCTGGAAACCTTAGGGTGTTTTGATGAGACGCATTTTGCCTATCTGGAGGATATAGACCTCGGATATCGGGCCAGAATCCACGGGTTTCGGAATGTATATGCACCGAAAGCAGTGGTTTATCATGTGGGAAGCGGATTTTCCGGTTCTGCACACAACAGCTTTAAAGTGAAGCTTTCCTCAAGAAACAATGTTTATCTGGCATATAAAAATATGCCGATTCTGCAGTTATTACTGAACAGTCCGCTGTTATTGGCAGGACATATGATAAAATACTTTTTCTTTCTCAGAAAGGGACTTGGAAAAGAATATATTCAGGGCGTCAAAGAGGGGATCGCCCTTTGCAAAAAGGATAAAAAAGTCAGATTTCTTTGGAAAAATCTGCCGAATTATATAAAGATTCAGCTGGAGCTTTGGCTGAATTTGGTGAGAAGGTTTATGGCTGTCCAGGATGGCCTTGAAAATAAAAATAGCTAGGTGAAAAGTTATGATCAAAGATAATCAGAGACATTTTAACCGGCTGCACGTTGTCATTGATGCTGTGTCAGTGGTTGTGTCCTATCTTTTGGCGTGGGTGATCAGATTCCCTGTATTGGGCGGTGATCCGGGACTTCCGTTCAGAGATTACTGTTATATGCTGATACCGTTGGTTCCCTATACGTTATTTGTATATTTTGCATTTAACCTGTACACACCCAAACGGGTAAAGGGAAGGCGTCTGGAAGCCGGAAATGTTTTCCAGGCGAATACAGTAGTACTCATTACCATTCTGGTCTGCCTGCAGATCTTTAACAAGGAACTTCCAATCTATACCAAAGATTTTTCGAGAATGGTATTGGTATTGTTTTATATACTAAATACCATCAGCGGAATTATGGTCAGAAATACCATCCGCTATATTTTATGGAAGATCCGAAGAAACGGGTTCAATTTAAAACACATTCTTCTGGTGGGCTACAGCCGTGCCGCGGAAGAATATATTGACCGGATCAAGGCAAATCCCCAATGGGGCTATGAGGTATGCGGCATCCTGGATGACAATGTGGAGCGGGATGTGGCATATAAGGGAGTGAAAGTCATCGGATGCTGTGATGATCTGGCTTACATTCTCCCAGCCAATGAGCTGGATGAAATTGCCATTACCTTAGGTCTAAATGAATACTCCAAGCTGGAGCATATTGTGGCGGAATGTGAAAAATCCGGTGTTCATACAAAGTTTATTCCGGATTACAATAATATTATTCCTACAAAACCTTACACAGAGGATTTGATGGGATTGCCGGTCATTAATATCCGGCATGTGCCGCTGACCAATACCTTTAATGCACTGGTTAAAAGGATGGTGGATATTGGAGGCTCTATCGTTGCCATTATCCTATTCTCACCGATTATGCTCATCGCTGCGGTTTTGATCAAGCTGACCTCTCCGGGACCGCTGATCTACAAGCAGGAGCGGGTAGGCCTTCATAATAAGACCTTTCAAATGTATAAATTCCGCTCTATGGAAGTACAGGATCCTGCAAAGGAAAAGAAAGGCTGGACTGTGAAGGATGATCCGAGGGTAACACCCATTGGAAAGTTTATTCGCCGGACAAGCATTGATGAGCTTCCTCAGCTGTTTAATATTTTAAAAGGGGATATGAGTCTGGTAGGACCCCGTCCGGAAAGACCATTTTTTGTAGAAAAATTCAGGGAAGAAATTCCAAGATATATGGTAAAGCATCAGGTTCGCCCGGGACTGACCGGTTGGGCACAGATCAATGGTTATCGTGGAGATACCTCTATTCGTAAGAGAATCGAGCACGATTTATATTACATTGAAAACTGGACCCTGGGACTTGATTTTAAAATTATATTTTTAACCTTCTTTAAAGGGTTTATTAACAAAAATGCATATTAATGTGTAAGAGAGGAATCAAAAATGAGTAGAGAACCAGAAACAAAGAAATCGAAATCTTCTGGCAGCAGATCAACCAAATCGAAAACTTCAGGGAAGAAGTCTGCGTCAAGGAAATCAAAAAAGAATAAAAAGGCAAAAATGATCACCTTTGCAGTGGAAGCGCTGATTCTGGTGGTGCTTTTGGTTGTTTTATACGTATTAAACCGTACAGAGCGGTTAAGTAAGGTGACCTATGATGACAAGGTTGTGGAACAATCAGTCAATGAACTGACAGAAGAAACGCTGGAAACTATGGATCAGTATACCAATATTGCCCTGTTTGGTCTTGATACAAGACAGGCAGGTTCCCTTGGCAAGGGTAACCGAAGCGATACCATCATGGTTGCAAGCATCAACAATAAAACCAAAGATGTCAAGATCGTATCAGTATACAGAGACAGCTATTTGAACCTTGCAAATGACAAATACAGAAAATGTAACGAAGCATATTCCATTGGTGGTCCGGAGCAGGCTGTTGCCATGCTGAATATGAACCTGGATTTAAAGATCGACCGTTATATGTCCGTAGACTTTTTGGCAGTGTCCGAAGTTGTTGACCTCCTTGGCGGTATCGAGATCGATGTAGATGAGTATGAGATCGAGCATTTAAATAACTATACAGTAGAGACCTCCAAGGTAACCGGAAAATCTACCACCAAATTAAAATCTACAGGTCTTCAGACACTGGACGGTGTACAGGCAACCTCTTACTGCCGTATCCGTTATACCAAGGGGGATGACTTCAAACGTACAGAAAGACAGCGTGAAGTGTTAGAGACCATTGCACAGAAGGCAAAGACCATGAGTGCCACAAAGCTGGATGAGATCATCAAGGCAGTATTCCCGATGTGTGCGACCAATATGACTGTAGACGAGCTTCTTGCCATTGCAAAGGATGGCCTGTCCTACAACATCGTAGATACCACGGGATTCCCATTTGATGTACAGACCGGCTCCGTTGGTTCCGCAGGTTCCTGTGTAATCCCGGTAGATATGGAGAAAAATGTTTCACAGCTTCATAAATATCTCTTTAATGTGGACAATTACCAGCCATCAGAAACAGTTGGTAAGATCAGTGACCGCATTAAGAACGATACAGGCGTTTATTAAAATGTAATAGCTTTGTCATAAGCCACAGTTTGCCATCACAGATGTCAGACTGTGGCAATTGTGGCCTGGCTGTTACTTTTTTTGTATGAGGATTAAGAGATGATGCAAGATAAAACAATGGATGCCATCATCCCGGTCTACCATCCGGGGAAGGAATTTTAT